>CAZIHJ010000001.1:0-82377 GCA_964538485.1 uncultured Chitinophagales bacterium
TATCGATTTACCAATACGACAGCACATCGCTACCATCTCATTAAACTGGCGGAGATCTTTACGGGCTTTCCGGTCCACGTGGAATTCCGTCACGAGTCATGGAATCAACCCAACGTGAACAGTCTGCTCACCGAGCACGGACTCTTTGCCGTGAACACCGATCTCCCGCGCGTCAAACAGCACATGCCGTTTACGACCACAGTCATCGGTGACACTGCGTATATGCGTCTCCATGGACGCAACGAGAGAGGATGGCTGGTGAATGCGGATGATGTTCGTTACGACTACCTGTACAATAGCAAGGAAATCCGGGAGCTCAGTAGACGCGTTGACGCGCTGGCGCAGAAATGCAATACCGTCATCCTCATATGCAACAATACCACGAATGGCAAAGCCCTTGCAAATGCGTTGCAGCTCAAGGCGGCGGTGCACAACGGGAAAACCCTCTCCGCTCCGGAAACTACTCTGGCAGCCTTCCCAGGTTTACGCGAGATTGCCACTCCGGTTGTTGAGCATTCCCTGCTACCGGAGGATTGGTACCGTAATGTTGTGTAATTATTGAAATTTGCCCGGACTGCCTGAGGAGTAATGATTGAGGGAAGAGGCAGTCCGGGACACCATTTTCTTGGATTATTTTCTATATCGCCGCAACCTCACCCTGCCATCCCCGTATATCATACCACCCAACGTATACCTTATCCAATCACACCGCTATGAGGTCAGTTATGCTTGCCAGACTCCTGTGTCTCCTGTTGCTCGTGACACCTGCGGCCCTCGCCGTTTCCACCAGCACAGAACATGACAATCCGATCTTCAATGATTTTAACGAGACCATCCAGTTCGACAAAATAACTGCCACACATGTCACTGCGGGGACCGAAGAGGGCATCAAGAACTCCAGAGCAACGTTGCAGTCGATCTATACGATTCCATCGCAGCGGCGCACGTTTGAAAACACCATGCTCGCTCTCGATGATATGTACAATGATCTCCTCGGCGTGTACAGTTGTATTTATCTTCTCTCCAACTCCCATCCCGACAAGGATATTCGCACGGCAAGCAGTGAGCAAGTGGCGGTATTGTCGAAGTACAATAATGAACTGGGCCTGGATGAGGAACTCTACCGGTCGGTAAAGGAGTACGCGAAAACCAACGAAGCACAACAGCTTACAGGGTACAAGGCGAAGTTTGTAACAGAAACCGTCCGCTCCTTTGAGCGCAATGGTTTTGCGCTCTCCAGGGAAAAACGAAATGAGCTGAAGGCAATACAGGACAAGGCTTCAGATCTGAGTCTCTCATTTAACAAGAACATTGCAGATCACAAGGATAGCCTGGTGGTTTCCGAACAGGAGATGGAGGGATTGCAGGAAGACTACAAGGCATCACACAAACGACCGGGCGGAACGTATACTATTGGCCTTTCTTACCCCGATTATCAGCCGTTCATGAAGTATGCGACCTCGGAATCGGCACGCAAGGCGCTGTACATCAAGTACAATAATAGGGCGAGCAACAAGAACCTCGACGTGCTGAAAGACATGCTTATTGAGAGACAACGCATGGCGTCGCTGCTCGGCTACAAGACATTCGCGCAATACCAGGTGGAAGAGCGGATGGTGAAGAAGCCGGAGGTGGTGTGGGACTTCGAAAATTCCCTGATCGATAAAGTGAAGGTGAAGGCGAAGATGGATTACGATGAGTTGCTGGAAGTGAAGCGGAAGCACAGGAATGACCCCGGCGCATCGGTCATTAATCCGTGGGAGGCATCATTCTACAATAACCTGCTGCTTATTGAGAAATATCAACTCGACCAGGAAGAGGTAAAGGAATATTTTGAGTTAAACACGGTGCTGGATGGACTGTTCACAGTTGCGCAAACGTTGTTCTCGGTGAAGTTTAACGAAGTTTCCAATCCGCCGGTCTGGCACAAGGATGTCCGGCTGTTTGAAGTGACAAGGGATGGCAAGACCATCGGTCGCTTCTATCTTGATTTGTTCCCCCGTGAGAATAAATTCACCCATGCGGCATGCTTCAGGATTATCGGTGGCAAGGAAACCCCGCGCGGGTATCAGATGCCGCAAGCGGCATTGCTTTGCAATTTCCCTCCGGCTACCGCCGAGAAACCGGCATTGATGCCGCATTCACAGGTGGAAACATTCTTCCACGAGTTCGGTCATGTACTCCACAACATGTTGACGACCGCTCCGTTGCAATCAATGTCAGGCACATACGTTGCCCGTGACTTCGTTGAAGCGCCGTCGCAGATATTCGAGAACTGGACCTGGGACTATGCTTCGCTGAAGCTCTTCGCGAAACATTACAAAACGGGTGCGCCGCTGCCGAAGCCGTTGTTCGATAAAATGCTTGCAGCAAAGAACGTCGGCTCCGGACTCGCGACTTCGCAACAGATTCTTTACGGTGTGTTGGATATGACCCTCCATGACGGCTACGATCCGAACGGGCCCGAATCAACAACCGAAGTCGTGAAACGATTGCAGAATAGAATAACGCTCTATCCATTCCTCGAAGGCACGAATTTCCAGGCAGCGTTCGGTCATCTCACCGGGTATGCCGCGGGCTACTACGGCTATCTCTGGTCGCAGGTGTATTCGGCAGACATGTTCTCGGTATTTGAGCAGAATGGCATTCTTGATCCCGTAACGGGCGGACGCTACAGGGACATTATTCTGGCAAAGGGTTCGACAGAAGACGAACTTGATATCGTCCGTCAGTTTCTTGGCCGGGAACCGAACCAGGAGGCATTCCTCAAAGGGCTTGGACTGACTGGCGGAGTGAGCGGAGGTTCAAGCGGTGCGGGAACGAGCGGAGGAAAATGATCTGAGAGATATTCCGGTGTGATGTAAGTTGATGGGGTGTTCGGTTGAACACCCCTTTTATTTAGAACAGTCCCTTCACCAACCCACCATCTACACTCAGCGTTACGCCATTCACATAGCTTGCCTTCGTTGAGGCAAGGAAGGCAATCACGCTCGCCAGCTCATCAGGTCTGCCGAACCTGCCCGCCGGAATGTCCTTGCTTGATTCGGCAACATACTCCTCGAACGATATTCCTTTCTTCGCTGCACGCGCAGCACCCAATTCCTGCTGCCTGCCGGTCATGATAAAGCCCGGTGCAACATTGTTTATCGTTATGCCATCGTTTGCATGAAGATTCGAGAGCACTTTGGAAAGTCCGAGGATGCCGGGACGTACTGTTGATGAAATGATAAGATCATTCGATGGTTGTTTCACTGTGAGTGACGTGATATTGATGATGCGTCCGAATTTTTGCTTTTGCATCTGAGGTAACACTGCGCGGATGAAGCGTATGACGCTCATGAGGTTCAGATTGATTCCGGCCATCCATTTCTCATCATCAAGATCCATGAATGAGCCCGGGGGTGGGCCTCCTGCATTCGTTACGAGAATGTCTATCCTCCCAAATTCCTTGATTGCTGCCTGAACGACATGCGTAATGTCTTTGGGTTTTCCGACATCGGCCACGAGTGGGAGAATGACAACCTTCTTCCTTCCCGTCTGCTTACTGACTTCCTTCGCAGCCGCAAGAATGCGACTCTTGTCGCGTCCAAACATCACCACACTTGCGCCTTCCTGCGCAAGTGTCAGTGCTGCGGCCTTGCCCAATCCCTGACTCGATGCTGCGACGAGCGCTACGCGGCCTTTTAATCCCAGATCCATTGTGAGTACCCTTAGTGGTGGAGAATTCTAGTGCGAAACCGAAGAGACCATGGCCGAGATGCCGCTACGTATCATCATCACGGCGATACCGGCAAGCAGCAGTGCCGCCACTTTTGCAACAGCACGTGAACCGGCTGTGCCAATCACACGGGTGACCTGGTGAGACTGTGAAAAGACCAGCCACACAATAAGCAGGTTGACGAGCAACGCCACGCTTGTCCAGAGATACCCATGGGAATCCACGAGAAGGAGGATGGTGGTAAGAGCGGCGGGACCCATGATGAGTGGAATACCAATCGGGACAATGCCAACTGTGGACGACACGTCTCTCTTCGCGTCCTTGGCAAAGAGCAGGTCGTTCACGGCAAGGACAAGCAACACAACCCCGCCGCCGACACGGAAGTCGTTCTCGGAAATTCCGAGGAATGAAAAAATGAGTTTCCCGCCAACAAGGAACACCATGGAAACTGCAAATGCGGTCAGTGTGGCTTCGGCGGTCAGTTTGTTGCGACGTGGTTCCTGTATCCCTTCGGTCAATGCAACGAAGAGAGGCAGCACGCCGAACACGTCAATCGCTACAAACAGGGGAATGAAGGTGAGGAGGAAGGTCTCCATATCCGCTACGGAATCTGGATGCCGTTCTTCTGCAGATGTTCCTTGATGCGCTGGATTGCTTCTTCGTCGCTGATCTTGAGCCGGGCACCTGCACTCTTCACGGCAATATCGAGTGGATCACGTCTGAGTGTCAGCCAACGCCAGACATTATATCCCAGCCGATCCCGGTCATGTGGCTCAACTGTTGGAATACTGGCGACACTGGCATACGCAAGATGTTCGATTGCATTTTCGTGTGCAGGCTTGACAGATGAAGGGGCTTTGGTGGTCATGGTAAGTTGATAGTTGTGGTGATCAGGCTTGGTTGAAGAAAAGAAAATCGGATGGGAATAACAAGAGAGGGGAGAGCAAAACAATGGTGCCCACCACCTGTCAGCCGACGCTGTGGATATCACCTTGCCTTCCAAAGGGCATTTGCGTACATTGGCGCTGACAATAGGACATTTTTTCACCACTCCGTTCATGCAAACACTTGCCGTACACGATATTTCGTTCAGATACACCGCTTCTGTTCCGACACTACACCATGTGTCGTTCGAGGTCGTGCGTGGCGAGTTTCTCTCCATCGTTGGACCCAATGGCTCTGGCAAAAGCACGCTGCTGAAGCTTCTGGATCGGATGCATGTCCCGAATTCAGGGCACATTGAGCTTGAAGGCCGACCACTCGCGAGTTACACCCGCGCTGAATTGGCCCGCCACGTTGCTTTTGTACCGCAGGATTCTGGTGTGGTGTTTCCCTTCACTGTCGAAGAACTTGTCATCATGGGACGGTCGCCCCACATCACCGGCAAAGCATTCGAGAGTGCGCATGACCGCGCTGTTGTGAGCAGAATGATGACGCTACTGGATATCAATCATCTGGCACGCCAGTCGGTGACAACACTCTCCGGTGGTGAGCGCCAGCGGGTATTCATTGCCCGTGCGCTTGCACAGGAACCCCGTGTGCTCTTATTAGATGAGCCGAATGCGCATCTCGACATCGCCCATCAAATCGAGGTCTTCAACATCCTGAAGAATCTGAATACCGCATCGGGGCTGACTATCGTATCCGTTTCACATGACCTCAATCTCGCGGCGGCATTCAGTGACCGCATAGCAATGTTGTTGTGTGGGTCGGTTGTTGCCATCGGTACGCCGATGGAAGTGTTGACTGAAGAGCGCATCAAGGATGTTTTTCGCACCAATGTTCTCGTTGACACACACCCGGCAGAAGACACACTACGTATCACCCTTCGTACTACCCATCAACCAACGCAGAGTGCCCATGGCTATATTTGAACTTCTCGAACACCGGGGCCACGAACAAGTGGTCTTTTGTACGGATAAGGAATCCGGCTTACGCGCCATCATCGCCATCCACAATACCACACTCGGGCCTGCGCTCGGCGGTACGCGAATGTGGACCTATACGTCGGATGAGGAAGCCCTTACGGACGTTCTCCGCCTCTCACGCGGCATGACGTATAAAGCGTCGGTTGCAGGACTGAACCTCGGGGGCGGCAAGGCCGTGGTGATCGGCGACCCGAATAAAGACAAAACAGAGGCGATGTTCCGTGCCTTCGGTCGTTTTGTTGAAGGACTTGCAGGACGCTACATCACTGCCGAAGATGTCGGTACCACCGTACGTGATATGGAATATGTGCGGATGGAGACAAAATACGTCACCGGTATCGACAAGGCGCTCGGTGGCAGCGGTGACCCATCACCTGTTACGGCATTTGGTGTGTATATGGGAATGAAAGCCAGCATGAAATCCCTCACGGGCAGTGATTCGCTCAAGGGCAAGACAGTTGCGGTGCAAGGTGCTGGACATGTTGCAGAATTTGTCTGTCAGCATCTGAAGAAAGAGGGGGCGAAGATTTTCATCAGCGACATCTTTGCCGAGAAAGTCGAACGTGTTGCAAAGGCTGCCGGGGCGACGGTTGTCGAGGCGGAGGCAATCTATGATGTCGCCGCGGACATTTTTTGTCCCTGCGCCCTCGGTGCGATCGTGAATGATCATACCATCCCGCGTTTCAAGTTCAAGATTATTGCCGGTGGTGCAAACAATCAGCTCGCTGAAGAAGCAAAACACGGACCGATGCTCATCGAGCGTGATATTCTCTACGCGCCCGACTATGCGATCAATGCCGGCGGATTGATCAACGTCTACAACGAGCTCGAAGGGTATTCACAGGAGCGTGCCTTGAAACAGGCCGAGGGGATTTATGATACAATGTTGACTATTTTCAGCATTGCCAAGAAGGAGCATGTGCCGACCTATGAGGCATCCAATCGCCTTGCCGAACAACGCATCCGGTCTATCGGACGTATCCGGTCGATTTATGCAGGCAAGTCGGAGTTTGTCGGACGCCTCGGCGAACAGGATTTCGGGAAGAGATAACGTGCGAAGAAGAATTATCCGTGAAAAGGTTCTGCAAGCTCTGTATGCTCATGAAATAGCCGGTGACCCGCCCGAGCATGTCATCAAATATAACCTCACCGGGTTTGCCGAGAACAAACAGGCGCACGAGTTTGCCAAGAACCTCGTTATTGAGAGCGTCAAACATCGCGACGTCATCGATGCCGTTATTCAGTCCAAGGTGGCGAACTGGGATTTCAAGCGCATTGCCATTCTAGATCGGCTGATTCTCCGAATGGCGATTTGTGAGCTGATGTATTTTAATGAGATTCCCCCCAAGGTTACTATGAATGAAGCCATTGAACTCGCGAAATTGTTCAGTACCGAGAAGAGTGGCCAGTTCGTCAATGGTGTTCTGGATGCAGTGCTCGATGATTTGAAATCCGACGGAGGACTGCACAAGAGTGGTCGTGGTCTCTATGACGGTCAGGATGGCGAGCGCCAACGACCTCTGAAACAAAAAGATAAACGATAGTTCCGTTGCCTTCCGTGTTTTTCTTCGACCAACCCGCGCCGGCATAGCGTGCAACCCTCCCCGGAAAAACTTTCACTTCTTGAACGCCTTGGCCTGCACCGGCCTGAACTTCGCAGATGGGCGCTATATGACTGGGCGAATTCCGCGTTTGTTCTCGTCATTATTACTGCAATCTTCCCTATTTATTATAAAAGCATTGCGTCTCCATCGCTGGACGATGAAACGGCTACGGCGTTGTTTGGCTGGACCACAAGTGCAGCGTTGATTGTTATCGGACTGCTTTCACCGTTCCTTGGCACGCTCGCAGACCTTCTGGCAATACGGAAACGGCTTCTCGGTGTGTTCGTCGTGCTTGGTGTTGTCTCCACGGCATTCATGGTGCTTATACATTCAGGTGACTGGCAACTTGCTCTCGTCCTCTTTGGCTTTGGCAACATAGCAGTCACCGGAAGCTTCGTATTCTACGATTCTCTTCTTCCCCATCTTGCACGGAAAGAGGAAATGGACCGGGTTTCCGCCGGTGGCTATGCACTGGGATACCTCGGAAGCGGCGCGTTACTGCTTGTTATTATCGTCGTGCTGCTTTCGCCGGAACTTGTCGGGGCAAGCGACAAGGGCATGGTCACTCGTCTTGCATTTCTCGCTGTTGCAGTGTGGTGGGGGGTGTTCTCGCTGCCGCTCTTGATCGGTGTACGGGAGCCCGGAGGCGCTCTTTCCGCGTCTTCCTCGCGCGGGACCATCATAGTCCCCACGATCAAACGAATGGTTCAGACATTCAAGCAGTTGCGTGGCAAGTACCGCGATGCACTGACCATGCTCCTTGCAATGATGTTTTATAATGAAGGAATTGGCACCATCATCCGTATGGCGGCAATTTACGCCGCATCGGTCGGCATTCCGGAAACAGATGTCATTACGGCAATTCTCCTCGTACAATTCATCGGTGTTCCATTCTCTTTTCTGTTTGGCAATCTCTCCGGATATTGGGGCATCAAACCGACAATTCTGGTCGGTATTGTTGTCTACGCGATTGCCTGTGTCGTCGCGTTCCGGATGGATTCATCCAAGGAATTCTACCTTCTTGCAATTCTCGTTGCGTTGGTTCAGGGAGGCACTCAGGCGCTCAGCCGTTCACTGTATGCCTCAATGATCCCCAAACACCTGTCGTCGGAGTTTTTCGGCTTCTATTCCGTTTTTGAGAAAGTGTCCGGTATTGCCGGCCCGGCAGTGTTTGGAATGATGGTATGGATGACCGGTTCCAGCAGGGATGCCATTCTCTCCGTGACAGGGTTCTTCGTCGTTGGTGCCATTCTGCTTTTTATGACCAATGTGGATCATGGTCGCAAGACCGCCGCCGGCGAGGAACCCGACCTCGCGTAGCCGGCTCTGTTTACTTTCCACCGGGTTTTTCATAAATTCAACTCCACCATGTCTGTCTTCTTCATTTCCGATGTCCACCTTGGCCTCGCAGGCCGTGAGGAGGAGCGAGCCAAAGAGGATCGACTCCTTCGCTTTCTCAAGCATATTCTTCCTTCCACCACCACACTTTTTGTCGTGGGCGATCTGTTTGACTTTTGGTTCGAATACAAGACGGTGATTCCCAAGGGTTTCCATAGAACTTTGTCTGCGTTACAAGAGTTTACCGACCGTGGTATTCCCGTTCATTTTCTCACAGGGAACCACGATTATTGGATGCGTGATTTTTTCACAAGTGAACTCGGGATCCAGATGCACTTCGCGCCATTTGAGACTATTGTTGAAGAAAAGAGAGTGTACCTGCACCACGGAGATGGTCTCGCCCATAACGATCTCGGGTACCGGCTCATCAAACCGGTATTGCGAAATCCTGTCAGCATCTGGCTGTATCGATGGTTGCACCCCGATCTTGGGGTACGGCTCGCCAGAGGGTCATCGCGCACAAGCCGCCAGTACACGGCGCATAAACATTATGGTGAGGAAGAAGGCATGATACAGTACGCAACAGTGAAGATTAAGAACGGTGTCGATATCGTGGTGATGGGACACCGGCACGAGCCGGGAATTCTTCGGATCGACCAGGGCACGTACCTGAATCTCGGCGATTGGATCACCCATAATACATACGGCGAACTCACGCGGGGAAAAATCGATTTGAAAACGTGGAACGGGTAAGAGGAGTCATTGATCCATGACGGATACCGGATACAGTTCCGATGAGATGGAACGATACTTCAACGATCCGGAGTATCGAAAAAGCAAACGCTCAACTAAGGACAATGGTGGCATGAAGAAGAAGGGTTCCCGCGTTACCTATATTGTGCTTTTCGTGTTGCTGGCATTGTTCGGTGCGTACGCAGCGTTTCTTATTTCCGGGCTTCCCTCTCTTGAGCGTATCGAGAATCCCAAGCCGGAACTTGCCACAAAGGTGTACTCGATTGACGGAGAAGTGATTGACCAGTTTTTTATCAAGAACCGCTCCCACGTTGCCTTTCAGGACATTTCCCGTACGGTCATTGATGCGCTGATTGCTACAGAAGACAAGGACTTCTACAGTCATTGGGGTGTTGACGCCATCCGCTTTATAAAGGCGATGGTGAAGAATGTGGTGATGTTCCGACGTGAGGGCGCAAGTACCATAACGCAGCAGCTTTCGCGCAACTTGTATCTCGGTCACGACCGGAAGAATATTTTCGATACAGCCACAAGGAAGATCCGTGAGTTTATCACTGCGGTACAACTTGAGAAGAACTTCACAAAGAATGAAATCCTGGAGTTCTATCTCAATGTTGTTTATTTCGGTCGTGGGACGTACGGGATTGCAGCTGCGTCGCAATTGTATTTTGGCAAACTTCCAGCCGACCTCACGCTGAGCGAGGTCGCTACCCTGATCGCCATGCTCAGAGGCCCGGCGTACTACGATCCATGGAATCATCCGGAACGTTCGGTCGCGCGGCGAAATGTGGTTCTCTCCCAGATGGTAAAGTATGAGTACATCACTGAAGAGCAGGCAAAGGAAGCACAGGACGAGCCGTTGCAACTCAAAACCGGAACAGACGAAGGTCTGGCGGGTGTTGCCCCTCACTTTGTTGAATATGTACGGCAGCAGTTATCGCAGAAGGCGGAAAAACACGGGTTCGATTTATATCGGGATGGCATGGCAGTCTACACGACGCTTGACAGTCGTATGCAACGACATGCAAATCGTGCTGTTGCCGAGCACCTCGGTGAATATCAGGTGATGTTCAACGGTCTCTGGGATTGGAAAAAGGAAAAGGATGCGCTCTCCCGTGTGATTGATCAGACAATACGGACATCGGATCAATATCGAAAGGCCGGACGGGCAGCGGCCAGGGACAGCGTGTACAAGGCTCTTTCGCGCAACACGGAATGGATCGATTCGATGAAGGCCCGGGCTCAACAGATCGAAGTCGGGTTCATAGCTATTGATCCCCGGAATGGAGGGATCCTGGCGATGGTGGGCGGCTCTGATTTCAGGCGTTTCAAATATGGCCTCAACCACGTTACCCAAATCCGACGGCAGGCAGGATCCGCGTTCAAACCGTTTGTGTACACTGTTGCGATTGACAATGGATATCCGCCGTCTCATGAATTGCTCAATCAACCGGTGACCATCATGCTTGCTGATGGAAAACGGTGGACCCCTTCAAACTCTGATGGCACATTTGGGGGGAAAAGCACACTGCGTGATGGCGTCAAAACATCAATCAATCTTGTTGCCGTGCGCGCCATTATGGAGATTGCACCGGTGACCCAGGTAATTGAATATGCGAAACGTATGGGTATCAGCTCGCCCCTGCCTCCGTACGAATCTCTTGCCCTTGGCACGGGAGAGGTCTCACCCCTTGAAATGACAGCGGCGTTCGGCGTGTTTGCCAATCACGGTGTGTATGTTGAACCGACTTCGATACTGAGAATAGAGGATAAGAATGGCAATGTCGTCGAGGAGAATGTTCCTTCGCGGCGGGAAGTATTGAGCGAAGAAACTTCCTTTATTATGACGACGATGCTGCAGGGTGTGGTGGATGAGGGTTCCGGTGGTCGTGTCAGGAACTACTTCCACTATCCTGCCGCGGGGAAGACCGGGACAACACAGGAGTTCACCGACGCATGGTTTGTCGGTTATACGCCGCAGATCTCTGCCGGGGTGTGGACGGGATTCGACAACAACAGTGTTCATTTTACGAATTGGGACGGGCAGGGTGGACGAGCCGCTGCCCCGATATGGGGACGTTTCATGGGATATGTGTATGAAGATCCGTCAATTGCAATGCCGGTCGAGTATTTTGAGATGCCTGAAGGAGTATTTCGGGAAACGATTTGTGATCAAACGAAGAAGCTGGCCACTGAGTATTGCCCTCACAAAGCCACCGAGTACTTCACACAAAAAACCCTGCCGGGGAAGTGTAATGTCCATACCACAGCAAGGTGGCTGGATGGCGAAGAGAATAGAGGAACGATCAATTTCTGACGTGTGCGAACCGTAACAAGCGATTGGGGGAAGGAGAGAGCTTACCGACTTTCTAATCCGCTGAGAGTTCGGCGTCAAAGATATGATCCGATTCGACCACCTGCGCCGGCTGATGTTTCTCCTTCCTGCTGAACAAGAGCGGAATTGCGGCGAGTGCAAATAGCGCCGCGAGCTTGAAGATTTTCATACGTCCCCCGGTTGAGTGTTCACGTATATCATAGAAATCTTACTTCAATAATACTCCATTTGCTTTTCTTTCACAGTGACATCCAACACACCGGTGTCTGGTAGCCATATAAAAACAGCGAGGGTCCTATCTCCCTCAAGATAGGACCCTCGTTGCGTTGGGCTGTGTTTGGGACAGCAACCCGAAATTCGCTACTTAATGAGTACCATTTTCTTCAAGAATGAGGCGTTTTGTGCAGTCATTCTGTAGAAATAAAGCCCGCTTGCAAATGTTGATGCATCAAATTTTTCCCTGTAGTAACCCGCCTGCCGTGTCTCATCCACCAGGGTAGCGACCTTTTCACCGGCCGTGTTGAATATCTCAATTGTCACACGCGTTTCTTGTGGCAGGGCAAAATCAATACTGGTTGCCGGATTGAAGGGATTGGGATAGTTCTGGTCAAGTGCAAATGCCGTCGGTAGTGGGCTCTCCTCAACACTCATGATCACATCCACTTGAATGGGGTCCGAGAGACGAATGGTTCCATCAAGATCTGTCTGTCGTAGTCGATAATACCATACACCCTGTGTCGAGCCATCATCTGTGAAAGAATAATCGTGTGGTTCTACCGTTGTACCATGGCCGGGAACAAAGCTGTTCGGGATTGTGGTGAAATTCTGTGGTTGGCCATAGGCCTTTTGAACATCAAATCCATAGTTGTTTGTTTCCGTGATCGTTCTCCAATCAAGACGAACACGTCCTTGTTCCAGCGCAGTTGCCGTAAAGCTGGCAAGCTGGATGGGAAGCGGGCTTTCGTCCGAGCCGATGAACACCTGGCCGACAACACCGCCAGCGGCGTGTGTTATCGCACTATTCACCGTATTCCAACTCAGAGACGAACTCTGGCTTCCGTCGGTAATGGTCAGACTGACCGTACATATTAACTCTCCATCCGGTACCGACGTCGAAAGCAATTGTCCGGCTCCGGTATTGTTGCCCGTGAACAATACGGTCACAGCTATTTGCCCTGCAACAGTATCAATGGTCATGGGGTCATAGTCATCGACACCAAGTTGACCGGTGAATTTCGGGTTGATATTCGAGAGCACCGGTGTCGAAAGTGCACTTGCGTTGTAATTGAAATAGAGTGAGCTGGTCCCGACTCTGAGGGATGTCGGACCCGTGCTTCGCGCATACACATCGAACGAGTAGGAGCCGTTCTCTGAAATAAAATTCTTGACTGTGCTCGTTGCTTCACGTTGTGCAACACCAACGGTGACCATCACGAGCATCATAGTGAATATCGTAACGCCGAGTTTCATAATGTTCCCTCTTCTCAAGATTATCAACCTACTCCGGTACCTGCGTGGATTTGTTCAAATTACTGAAGGCAGTGTTCGCATCCGCTGCGGTGACAACACCGCTTAAATTGACATCACGAACATTGTATCCTGTTGAATTGATAACAGCAAATGCATCGTTTGCATCCGATGCCGTGATCACCCCCGACTGATTGCCGTCGCCTGCATACATTGCGTAGACTCCGCCAGTCACGAGCTTGGTTGGATTTGTTCCCCATGCATTCCCGGGAGAAGAAGAAAACCCGTATGCCATTGTTGCAAACGCGCTCCAGGGTTGTACATTGGATGTCATGATAGAAAGATGGTTTGCATGGCGTACAACGATGTATGCACTTGATTCCGTGGTATCGAATGCAACGTATCGTTGAGTCGAGTCGGAAAAAGCCCGAATACTGCCGTCGCTTAATAGCCATGCAGACTGAACTTGTCGGAAGGATGAGCCGGTACCGCTGCTGGCGCTCCGCATCTCAATGGCAACGCTATCCACTGCTTCAACGGGAATCTGAGCGCCTGGATATCGTGTTGCGAGATGGCCTGCTGTATTCAATGTTTTGTTCATTCTTCCTTGAGCAATATTAAATGGACCCTCAAGGAATACCTTCACGGCGGTTCGTACCCTGGTGTCCTGATCTCTGATTTGAGTTTCGTTGCTGGCAAAAACTACCGAGCGAGGCAGCGCGCCGAATGTTCGATTTGTGATCAGGAAACTTCCATTGATGTTGGCAATGGGAAAGCGAAGAGTGGCAACATCGACAAAATTCGTTGGAACGGTGGCGCCGCTGTCAAGGCCGCCAAGATATTCTATGTTTAACGAACTGACATTTCCCGAAAGCGCGGTCAGACTCAACGGTGAATAGATCGTGCCATCTGCAAAATTGTGAGAGGCCTGGACGGTTGGTGTATTCAATCCGCTACCGTAGGAAAAAGCAAGGTTCGTCGTTCCCAGTTTGAATGCTGACCCATTTGCTTTGATCTGCACCTTCACGTCCAGAGTATTGCCATCGTTTGCGATTTCAATAAATTGAACGCTATATGAATCGGCGAACGCCTGTGAAGCTGCGAGTAGTATGCCGAACAAGAGTCGGATGAGCATAGTTCGTTTCATTAACGCTGTTTGGATGTTGAACAAGACCGCTTTGTTGCATTGCCTGCCAAACATCTGAAGATGCCGGCGTGTTGAAGCCGTGGTGCAAATGGCCTCTGTGATAAGCTGGATTAACTTATTGAGTTTGAAGCTGAAAAAGTGTTATGGCGGTCACACACCGAACGGTCCCTGCATTCAAATCCTGCCCCAATTTAGCAAAGTAAGCAGGAAATGTAAACACCCTGCAAAATCAGCTGGATTTCATTACTTGAGCAAAACGGCCTTTTTAGTGGCAGAATACACGTTGCCGGATTTCGACACTGCTGTGAGCCGGATGCTGTACACGCCGCTTGAGAGGTCTGGGGCCGACCAGAGGGACGTATGTGTCCCCGCTGAGACAGTTCCCTCGAATATCGTGGCAATTTTTCTTCCTAGAATATCATACGCCGTCACTGCTATATCCGCCATTTGCGGAATGTGAAAACTTATCATTGTTGCAGGATTGAAGGGATTTGGGTAGTTCTGTTCGAGACTGAACGTTGACGGTCGTTCGTCACCTCCAACAGATGTTGTTGTTGAATCTCGCACCTCAATGCGATAAGACCCTGAGGCGCCAACCAGGGGTTTGTTTACCTCTCTTGCAGATCCGGTAAACGCCTTGAGATAATACCACAGTGTCGTACCCGCTGGTTGTGCTGGAATATCAGTTGAGAATACGCCAGAACTGTCGGACAATACGGACGACTGAAACCCCGCAGTGGTATCGGTTCTCCATAATACAAACGCTGAATCAATTCCGCTTCGTGCTTTGATCCGTGCCTCGATATGAATTGTTGCCGTATCGCTTGCAGAGGAGAGAGGCGCATGAGCAAAATGAACAGGTTCGCGTATTCCGATCTCCTTGGTGATGCAATGAATTGCTCCAAGTTGTCCAATTATGGAATTGCAATCGAAACCCTGGATTGTGTATCCGGGCATTGCTTCCACGTAAATGTCCAATGCCTGCTGATCGGTCGGGAGATTATAAATAGGAACCAGAACAGTCTTGTTGATGATAACCGAATTGGTGTAAGTGAGATAGTTGGATCCGTTATCGGGATACCGGCCCTGCGCATCGGGCGGCATGGGTATGCGTACAATTCTATAGGGACGGCCATAGGGTCCCGTCAGGGTCTCAAGGTAGTCCACAGTGTTCTCAATGACAACGTAGTCTGCGACATTTACAGGGTACTGTCCTATCAAAATGGTCTCCTCGTCAAGGAGTTTCATATGCATATCGATATGATGAATCACATCGTATGGCAGCGGATCCATTGTGACGTAGGATGTCAGACCGCAGTATCGTTGCATCGAAGAGTCAATATCAGCTGAAGTCAGGTGTGGATTCTCATTGAGTATCAATTCTGATGAGAAGCCACGATTGAATCCATCCACCATAAAATTACCACCAGTATGTATCACGCTGTCCGGCTGTTGCACCGTCTGGTAGAGTGGCAGATTCCAGCGTGCGGCAAGCGCAACCGGCACGAGATCGTCCTGCGGGCGCGGACGATTATAGCGAAAATCAAGGATGCCCATGGAATCAGTCAAAACATCGTAGACGGTCCATGGACCGTAGTCCCTGCACCAGATACTATTGGTGCTGATGGCAAGAAATTCCAGATTTGTTAACGGGATGTTTCGCCCAGTCAGATAAGCGATAATGTTGCTCGAATCAGACGTGGCGGGACGGGTAAGTATCCATACAGTTCCTTCCTCCTGGGCAGCGTCAACAATTTGACTTAACAGCAGATTTTGAGTTCCGTACGCCCATCGCACAATGATCCCTTCAAGCTCTTCATACTCTGCCATCCCACGGACGGGCCGGGGCGGCGGGGTGGTCGAGATGGCTGAAGGAGGAATGTAAGTTGAATTCAACAGACGTTCATGGGAGGTTTCATAACGCGGTAAAGGATGTTGTTCCTGTTCCTGCCATTGGGCAACCCCTGAGCTGTATATCAGCGTTGCAACAATAGCGAGTGAGAATACTCGAAAACAACGCATTGCTGTGATCCTGTTTATGAAGGCCTGGGGTAATATATCTGACCATTCACGGAAAGTCAACGTAAAAGGTCGTGAGACTATTTGAGTAGTATCATCTTCTGATGTGCCACAAAAGCCCTCCCTGACGCACCGGTTGCAACGATACGGTACGCATACACACCACTCGATGACATGATGTCGCCTGTGTGCCAAGCGACGTCGTTGCGCCCTGCCGCATACATCCCTTCTGCGAGCGTATGTATCTCCCTGCCGAGCATGTCATACACTTTGAGCGACACGCTGGCAGGTTCTGGCAGATCGAATGTTATTGTTGTGGAAGGGTTGAACGGATTAGGATAGTTCTGGTGTAACGCATAACTCACCGGAATGACCGTTGCATCGTCCTCTTCAGCATCCCCTGCAAGTGTCCCAGTCGACGGAGGAGGTACTGCGGTATTGAAGAAGTAATCAATGAGTCCGTTGAATATCGGTACAGGGCTTCCGGCGTTGCCGAAGAATGGGCCGATGGCGTTGACAACAAGTGGGTGCTGGAATGTCACAGATGTTGTCCAGTCAGTGCCGTTGTACGAATAACGTTGCGTCCAGGTGTTGCCGTCTCGGCGGACTCGCAGGTACAATGTGTTACTCGATGTAATCGTCAAGTCCTTGCGCGTTGTGGGAACCCCGTTGGCGAATGTGGCAGCGAATGCCCGGATGCTCGTTCCGCCCCGGACAAAATCGAACCGGATGAAGTTTCCTTGATCCTGTTGCACTATGATTCCTTGAAGCTGGGACTTCATATCCATGATTGACTGGAATCGCGCCTCGACCTCGAAATCGACGTTGTTGGCCGACTGCATAATGCGCGGTGCGTAATTTCCGGATGTCCATACATCATGAGAAATACCTGCAGGTACAGTGACAGCAAGCTGGGTTCCTGTCAAGGAGAATGTTGCATCGCCGCGAGGATTAACAACAGTCCAAAGTCCCGTGTTTAGTGAAGGGGCGTTGAAATTGTCTGAAACAATCGTTGACGGTGTTCCACCGCTGATAAAGGATGCCCCGATGATCTTGTTGGTGTCCATTGAAATTGTCACCGGATTTGTATTCCCCACAAGGTCACCGCTCCAATTCTGGAACTGCGCGCCAGACCCGGGGACAGCAGTCAAAGTCACAAGCTGTCCCTTCAGATAATCCGGCATTATGGGGTTCACAGTCACGTTGCCGTTACCGGTGGCATTGACAGCCAGTGTAAAGCGGGAATTGGTAACAGACCGTACCATAACATCACCAAAGCTGGCATCAACATGGTGAGCAACAAGAAGCAAACATCCTTGTTGCGGGTCCGTCGGCGCGGCTTGACCGATGAGGTCCCAATTGACCGGTTCGCTTAAGGAATCGGCCCAGACCTTGATACTGTAGCGTGGGATTCCTCCTTGAAGTGTTTCCACACGTGCCTTAAAGATATATCGTACTCCTTTGACAAGCTTGCGACCGGTGTTGTCTGATGCGAGCGTCTGAAGATTATTTCCTGCAATGACGAGATTTTCAGTCCCTGTACGATAACTATACCACGCCAGCGCACCCAGAGGCAAATACCCTGTCTTGGGCTGGAGGCCTGCTGTGCTTGCCGGACTGTTACTGTGACCCGGCCATCGAAGCAAGAATCCAACTCCCGCACCATTGCTTGGCGGCGCGTAGCCGGAGGAATCGATACGATTTATGGTGATTGGGACAGTCACCTCATAGTTTTTCCAGGAATGTTCACCGATGGCAACAAGACGGTCATAACCAATCTGAATTGGCCGGAGTGAACCCGTGGCGTCATCAATTCTCCATGATCCATCGAGAACCTGGGCGACGTTCGGAAGATTGCTTACGGCAGACCAGTTGATGTCGTAGTTTCCGGGCCAGGAGTTTCCTGCAACATATGTCACGCGCACTGTATCGAATGCAAGGACATTCACGCTGTCACGGGCACGAATAACAACCCGATTCAATCCGTTTGTAAGCGAGGTGTACGGGAGATCAACATTGAAATCGCCCTTTGCCACGAGTCGTCGTGTATCCGGTCCGCGGGACAGTGTCTTGAATGTTCCACCATTGAGCGAGTAGTGCAGTTCCTTAATACCCTTTGATGAAGTAACATTTCCCAGAATATTTATATCGGGTGTGGGATCGCCGATACTGCCAAAGGTTTGTTGGTTGCCGTACCAGATCTGGATAATAGTTCCACGCGTGACTCGCAATACTGCAGGTCCGCTTGTATCGCTTCCGACGTAGTTCGAGACGACACATCGGAAAACCGCTCCGCTATCTGAAATGACCGTTTGAGGCGTGGTGTATGTTGAACCGGTTGCACCCGGAATGGTCGCTCCATTTTTCTGCCATTGATAGGTAAGCGATCCCGTTCCGGTTGCTGAAACCGAGAATGATGCTGATTGTCCTTGCGCAACAATTTGTTGGCCAGGATTCGCTGTCACTGTTGGCGAGACTCCATGCACTGTCAGGACTGCGGCATCGCTTGTGTCGCTGCCAAGGGCGTTTGTTACCACACAGCGCATCATTGCACCACTATCAGCCATTGATGGAGTAAATGCGTATCCGGCTTCCACGGCACCTGCAACAGCGGTTCCGTTACGCAGCCATTGGAATTGCAAAGGAGCGGTACCATCCGCGGTAACACTAAAGCCAGTCTGTTGTCCGTCGTTGACATTCAGGTTAAGAGGTTGTGTGACTATCTCCGGCAATTCTCCGATAGTGAGTACACCAATCGCGCTGGTGTCCCTTCCGAGTGCGTTCGTGACAATGCAGCGGAATGCCGCACCATCATCGTCCGGAATTGTTGGTGCCGTCAGAAGTGATGCACTTATTCCCTCCGGAATGTCATTCCCGTTTTTCTGCCATTGATATTCAAAGGGAGGAGTGCCGATTGTCCCAACCATGAACGCGGCTGACTGACCAATCAGAACAACCCGGTTCAACGGGTTCTGAACGACAATCGGGGCAGAGGCCACGACACTCAATGTTGCAGATTCGCTTGTGTCGGCTCCAGCTATGTTGGTGATAATACAATGGAAGATCGCCCCACTATCACTGGCATTTGTTATTGGTATGTTCAGGGTTGCAGAATTGCCACCGACAATATCCACCCCATTCCGCACCCACACATACTGAAGAGGAAGTGTCCCCGTTGCCGAAACTGAGAACGTGACACCATCTCCTTCCGGGACAGATCTGCTTATCGGCTGGGTTGTAATGAGCGGGGGAAGAACTGTCGGTGCTGTCTTCTTCAATTCCACGTCATCGATATAATACACCGTGCCGCTTGTCGCGTACGGTGCGAACCAGAATCGAACACGCGCGTCATTGACGACACCGGAAAACCCGCTTGTGGTAAACTCAATGGTGTAGGTTTGCCACGAATTGGTAAGATTGACGAACCGATTGCTGAGGCCGTAGGTTGTATATGGAGAGGTTTGCTTCATGACCGTAAGCGAAACATCACGGGCATTATTTGAATATGCCGAGAATGTGAGGGTGTAGCTCGTGTTTGGTTCCAATCGTAATCCTGATTGGTAGAGTTGCACATTCGAGCCGACCGAGTTCATGGTTAACCTCGCCGCACGCGCTCCGGTAAAGCCCGGCGACACAGATGCGTAGCTACCCGACGCGTTCGTATAGAACGTCCACGAACCCGTGCCAGTCTCAAAGCCCGGGTTTGTAAGGATGTTTCCCGTTTGAGCAGCCGCAGGGACCGAAAGGCTGGAGACAATCACGATGACATACAAAGAAACACGATTCACAATAGCACCTAACCAAGTCAGGATGTATTTTCGGTGGATCTGGACGGGTTTTGACGGTAGCCTGGAAGGTTAACGTACGTAAAGGCCATTTCGTGTGGTGTGACCGGCGTCTCCCGACTGCAGAATCTTGGATCAATGGGCAGAATACGGAAGTTCCGTCCAAACATCAAATGAGACAGGACCGGAAAAGAAACAGGCGCTCTTGAAGGAGCGCCCGTGCCTGAGGTACATGGGGGTATCGCATCCTCAATGCGGAAGTGCATCGAGGATGCGATGAAAGGACCTCATTTCAGCAAGACCATCTTCTTTGTGGCTGAGAATGATCCTATTGTCACTCTGTACAGATAGAGACCGCTTGCAACTTTTGCTCCGCTTGCATCGCTTCCTTCCCACGATACATTGTAGTTGCCCGGCTCGAGTTCTCTATCGACCATTGTCGTAATGAGTGTCCCCAATGTATTGAAGACTTCGAGCCTGACGTACCCTTTCTCCGGCAACGAGAAGCCGATCGTTGTTGTCGGGTTGAACGGGTTGGGGTAGTTTTGCTGCAGGACGAATTCCTGTGGAATGGTCTCGTCGATTTGTTTCACGTCTGTTGGGTACCAGCCAAGTGCTTTTTGCAATAGTGCAACGGCGTATTTCGTATTGTGGACGCCATAACTTCCGTCGCTCTTGACAAAGTAATATGTCCAGATGCCCTGAACGAGGTCCGGACGGTTTGCGACTCGCGCAGAGTCGGCGGCAGTGACGGTGCTTCCACCGATTGGCTCGCCATCAGAACCGAGAGGCAGTCGGGCCTTGAGCACATCAAGCATCCCATGCACCTCGCTGACCACTCCTTCAACCGCGCCATCATGGTCATAGTCATACGCCGCTTGTATGTCGTTGAACTCCTCGATCTCGCCGTGGCAAGTAATACATGCCTCTACCTGATCGTGTGTGCCGCCGACGTTATCGATCATCGACATTTCATGATCCGAATGCACGCTGGAGCCGTTTACCCGCTCTGCCATATGGCAGGTCACGCAGGTGTTCTCAACTTGCGAGTGTGTATTCCGGCCTGTGAGTGTCGCGTCGCCGAACTCGTAGGAGTTTCGGCCGAGCAACATATCCGCCTGATTACTGTGATGTGGTGTGAACCGTGCGCCAAAACCATAGTACGGCGGGGTGCTTTTGACCTTCTGGACATAACGTGATTTGTGGCAGTTCATACAGAGTTGACCTGTCCCACCGACTGTGGGGACAAAGCCGTTCTTCAGCGAATCCACTCTTACAGTCCTGAGCTGATGCTCGTTTGTTATACTATGCGGATCATGGCATGTGGTGCATGAAACGTTCTTGTTTCCGTCAGCTGCCACGCTATAGCCCGGCGCCGACTTGTTATTCGTCCACTTGACGAAAGAAGAACCACTGTGACAAGGGAAGCAGTTTGTATTTGCCGTGTGGCCTCCCTCTGCGAACGTTGAGTGTCCCGAAGCTTCCCAGTAACTGCCGAGCCGATGTTTCTTTGGCGCATCATGGCATTGCATACAAACGCCGGCATCTGTGGTGACACCGATTTTTTCGCGAGCGCCCATGTGACTTCCGCCGGGCCCGTGGCAACTTTCACAACCAATGCTTGCCACAGGCAACATTGATGTCGGCATTGCATGATAGATTGATGAATCACGGTATGGAATCCAATAGTCTCCACCGTAAAAAGGGAGCCCGGCAAACCACGTTGAATCCCAATTTGTTTGATGTGCAAGGTAACCGAAGTTCCCGTTGTCCGTAGTCGGCTCCCATCCCGTCGTATGGCATTTTATGCACCCACTCGCATAAGCACCCTTGCCGGTAAACGGATCGACCTCGACTTGTCCGGTGATGGCACGCGTAAACATCGTTGCATGCGGCGTTGTCTTCCATGCCGCGGTGCTTGTCGCGTGGCATGTAACGCACTTGATGACCCCGGGGTTTCCGCCTTCGACACCCGTATACGTGCTTGCATAAAGGGTGTCAAGTGCATTGATGCTGCCATTCGCAGAGACCCTGATAATGTACTGACCGATTTGATCCGGCATAAACCGGACGAATCCGTTGGACGGCGTATCAATCACCGCAGTTGAGTTCGCCGGCTTTGAGATAATAGACCACGCAAGGGATGTGACGTTCCCGGTGGTATCGGCAGAAAGGTACACCTTCATGTTCTGACCAACCACTCGCAAGCCCGTGGAAACAAAATATGGGCCCGAGGGTGCAGTATAATTCGGCGGACCTGATGAGCGCCGGCCTGGAGACATTGCCTCAATCTTGATCTTCACTGTCTGCGCAATGGCATCAAGCGATGTGCCTGCAAGCAGACTCAGGGCGAGCAACCCCAAACAGATTGAACCAATTCGTTTCATAAAAATGTTTCCTTTCATCGATGATATTGAGCCGCGGTTGATAAACATCGGGCTGTGGGAAAAAATCAGTAAGAACGGCGGCGAAATGGGCGAACATTGGCGGTACTGATTAGATTTCGATTCGCCCGTGTTACGAAACAGCAACGTGCGTGCCGTTATTTGATTGAAGATTTGAGAATCCGAAATCCCGATTGCTTCCCCTCAGTTCTGTCGGAGAATGAGCCTTTTGTGTTGCGGACGCGAAGGCGAAGTGCTTTACATGATGAGGACAGAATACCTGCCTGTTGAGACTGAGAAATACGGCTTCACAAATGAGAATTGCGAGGAAGGAGGAGATTCTCAGATTGCGAACCGGCTTCAGGACAATTCTGTCTTGTATTCGTTTCTCAGAAACCATAGATTCACAAGAGAAGTCCACCTTCAATCGAAGGACCAGGTTCTGGAAAATCACCAAGCACGGGGACTGTTGCAACGAAATCAACAACATACAACCACACTGGCACCAATGACTTCTTTATTGGATGCCGTTGCGGATCCGGCTTTTGTGCTCTCGCGCGCCGGAATTATCATTGCCGTGAATGAAGCAGCTGCCGAAGTGTGGAAGCAGTCGAAGCATACTCTGGTTGGCCGTGACCTGGTATCTTTTCTGAAGCCACAATCGCGTGGCGGATATTCCATGGCCTTGGAGCGTTGCTTTGTCGAAAGACAAAGGCAATTCTGTACCGTCACTTTTGAGAAGCCGGAACTGAGCAATGATTTTATGATGTCGCTTGCGACGTTTTCCGCACCAGACAGTCCGGATGATATGTTCTGCCTGTCCATTGCTCGTGACGTTACCGAAGACGTACAAAAGGACATTGACCTTCTTCGATTTTCAAACGTTGCTCACTACACATTGAATCCGCTCGAAATCACTGATATTCATGGACAGATTATCTATGTCAATCCCGCCTTCGAAAAGGCGAGCGGCTTTTCAAAAGAGGAGTTGATCGGAAGGGACCCGAACGTCTTTGGGAGCGGCAAACATCCTAAACGTTTCTGGCAGGAAATGTGGCAGACGATAACCTCCGGCAAGGTGTGGACCGGAGAAGTACAGAACAGGAAGAGAACTGGAGAACCATTTCTTACGCATTTGCTTATTTCTCCCATTGTGGATCAGACCGGAAAAGTGGCGGGTTATTTCGGCATTCACCGGGACATCACAGAACAGCGACATCTTGAACACCAGCTCTTTCAGGCACAGAAGATGGAGAGTATCGGTACGCTTGCCGCGGGTATTGCACATGAAGTGGGCAACCCGCTCACATCAATTTCGTCCCTGGTGCAGGTGGTGCAGCGGACAACGCAGGAGGACTTTACCAAAGAGAAACTCGAACTGGTGAAGCATCAGGTGACGCGCATCTCGAAAATCATTCGTGATCTTGTCGACTTCTCGCGACCTTCGACGTACGAAGTGCAACTTACAGACATCAACAAGTGTGTTCGTCAGGCTATCGACATTGTCAAAGTTGGCAAGAAATCAAGGTCCATCCGTTTTGTTTTGAACCTTGATCCCACCGTTCCGTCGCTTCATCTCGTTCCGGATCAGGTGGAGCAAGTATTGATTAATATTCTGATTAACGCTGTCGATGCTGTATCTGACGCGCAGCTTCCGGAACGAAAAGACGGATGCATCGAGGTCTCCTCGCGCGTCGAAGGAAAGAACCTCACGGTGATGATTCAAGACAACGGAAAAGGAATGTCTGAGGAAGAAGTGGAAAAGATTTTTGAACCATTTTTTACAACCAAAGGAGTGGGAGAAGGAACGGGTTTGGGTCTCTGGGTCAGCTATGGTATTGTGAAGAGCTTCCACGGCCAGATTCAGGTAGAAAGCGAACCCGGTCGCGGTTCCTCCTTCAACGTTCTGCTCCCGATCCATTCCGACTACTAAACTACTGGAGCCATGGCACATCGCATTCTGGTTGTTGATGACGAGCAGATCATCCGGGAATCAATTTCCTATGTTCTGAAGAAGGAAGGTTACGAGGTCGAGGAGGCGGAAAACGGCAAGGTGGCTCTTGACAGGATTGCCGAACGATCCTTCAATGTGGTCATTACGGACATTGAAATGCCCGTGATGAAAGGGATCGAGTTGCTGGATAAAGTCATGCAGCAGAGTCCCGAGACGATCGTCCTCATTATTACAGCGTACGGTTCTCTTGAAACGGCGATCGCTGCGCTACGGGCAGGAGCCGGTGATTACATCCTCAAGCCGCTGGAATTTGATGAGTTACTCATCAAACTCAGACGGTTGTTGGAGGCCCGTACGCTGACACTGGAGAATCAACTGTTGCGCCGGGAGATACAGAGAGAGTTTGACTCATCTCCCATCATCGGGAAGAGTGCAGCGATGAAGCGCGTCTTCGATACGATCATGACCGTTGCAGGAACTGATTCGACGGTACTGATCACCGGCAAGAGTGGTACTGGAAAAGAGTTAGTGGCACGTGCTGTTCATTTCAACAGCAGGCGCCGTGAACGTTCCATTGTTGCTGTGAATTGTGGCGCCATTCCCGAATCGCTGATTGAAAGCGAGCTCTTTGGCCACAAGCGTGGATCGTTTACGGGGGCAGTATCCGACAAGATCGGGTATTTCAAGGCGGCCGAGGGGGGGACATTGTTTCTTGACGAAGTCAGCGAGATGCCGGTGAACCTGCAGGTGAAGCTGTTGCGCGCGATTGAACAGCGTGAGATCATTCCTGTTGGTACTTCCGTCCCCCAAAGTATTGATGCGAGGTTTGTGGCTTCGACCAATCGCGATTTAAAAAAGGAAGTGGAGGCGGGACGATTCCGGGAGGATTTGTACTATCGCCTCAATGTTGTGGAAGTACATCTGCCGCCGCTGAGCGAGCGCAAAGATGACATCCCGTTGTTGGCTGAACACTTTATCGCCAAGTACCGGACAGAACTTCGGAAGGATGTCAAAGGAATCGACAGCGGGGTTATGCGGGCACTCCTCGGTCATGTTTGGAAGGGTGAGGTGCGCGAACTGAGCAATATCATCGAACGCGCGGTGATCTTCTGCAAAGGCGATTTTGTTACGATGAACGATCTTCCTGAATTTTTTCGCGGCGCTCCCGAGATAGACCTTTCCGATGACAATAAGTCGCTGCAGCACGCCATGAACGAACTCGAGAAAGTCTACATCGAGCGTGTTCTGCGGAAACATAATTTTGACAAGGAGCACACCGCAACCGCACTTGGCATCAGTCTTCCCACACTCTATCGTCGGATTAAGGAACTGGGCATCCCGCACGAGTAGTCCTTCTCAATTCTGAAGCCCTTATCATCCGGCATCTCACGTTTGAGAACCGGTTGCCATTTCTTCCCCTGAAAACATCTCCCACCGTTCGCATTTGCATCAATCTGCGCGTTCTTGCCCTGATTGTCCGCTCCAATATCGGCACAACGGTTGCAGGAGAACCTGATGGACAACCCAGGAGGAAGCAATGTACATGATCAGAAATATCCTTGTACCGACCGATTTCTCAGATTTTTCGACGGCGGCTATTGAGCATGCTTCTTCTCTCGCGCTGCTGTACGGCGCAAAAATGCACCTCGTGCATGTGATTGATACTGTTCCGGTGTTTGGGGCGCCAAATCTTGCGTTGACTGCGGAACCCATGGCCGGAGTCCTTGAGGCCAATGCCCAGGAGGAGATGAGAAAGTTCGTGTATTGGAAGCTGAAGAACAGCACAAACCTGGAACAGATAATTCTTCATGGTGACCCGTGCCAGGAAGTGGTCAACTACTCCCAGCAGCATGAAATTGACCTGATCGTAATTGCCACGCACGGCAGAACCGGTCTTGCTCACATGTTGATGGGCAGTGTTGCGGAGAAGATCGTTCGTCTTTCGTCCGTACCTGTCCTTGCAGTGAAGCCCACGGAATTGCGCGACAGGGTTTTGACGAAGGAAGACATCGAAGAGGATCTCCATGTCCTCAAACGGGAGTAAGTGGAATATTATGCAATCACTCGCGCACGGTGAAGATCCGGGATCGGAGAGTCGGAGAAATGCCATTGTTATGTACAGCCCCGACGTGGATCTTTGTATGAGTTTTACGCTCTACTTTCAGGAAAAGTACGACATTATTACAACAACAGATGGGAACTCGCTGCCTGCGCTTGTAGACACGTATCATCCGTCGCTCGTGATTGTTGATGCGCTACCGACAAGTTGGATCCTGGAGTTATTTGACCGATGGAAAAAAGGGAGTCAGGATATCAGCATCATGCTGTTTCGCGTATGGCGATATGAAGACCGAAAGCGGGAGGCAACGATTCATCAGTCTATTGATTTTGTTGTGTACAAGCCAATCGATATTGACTTCGTTGCGCGTGTCATCAATAATCTCCATAAGGCGCCGGGTAGTGAGTCGGCAGAATCAAGAGTGTAGCCCCCTTCGTGTGAGAACAAAACAGAAGGAGAAGAATGGAAAACGTTACGATGACAGTAGTCGCCGACCGGAGCCCATACGGGAGAATGGAGATTCAGAAGTTTCTCCACAGGAACTTTGTTCGCGGGATGATCATCTCCATTCTCCTGCATGCAGTGGTAGTTGGCTCCTACTATTCTGCACTCGTTCTTGGAGAAGATGACGATAATATTCCGACGATGAAAGTACGTATTCTGAAGTACAGTGATCTCGGTCCGCCTCCCTCCATTTCACAAGCACCGCTGCCACCTGCAATGGGAGTGCAAGCACCTGTGAAGCCCTCGGTGGGTGTTCCGGTTCCGGTTCCGGATGCCGAGGTGAACCCTGAGCAGACTTTTGCCACGCAGCAAGAACTGAGCGCAACTCCGTCCCCGGTGACTGAGGGTTTAAGTAGTGAAGATGGCATTCAGGTGACGCAGGATATTACAATAGAGGATGATCCGGACATTGATGAGTTTGTTCCATATGAAAAGGGTCCCGTGGTTGTCAAGAACGTAGTCCCGAAGTATCCTGAAATGGCGCTTCGTGCTGGTCTCGAGGGCACGGTGTGGGTGAAAGTTCTTGTGGATAAGGATGGGAAGCCCAAAAAGGCCGTCGTCCTGAAGTCTGCTGCAGAGATCTTGAATGATGCGGCGTTGGAAGCGGCCATGCAGTTTGTTTTTACTCCGGCCGTCATGAACAGCGGCGCTGTGCGTGTGTGGGTGGCGATACCGTTCAAATTTCAGATTAATGAAAGCCCAAGCTAAGACCAACATCGCGTGAGGAAACAGGCAATGCTGACCAACGAACAATATCTCGAAGCGATTCTGGCGCGCGTCTGTCCGAAATGTGTGGACGGGGATGGCAAAGGAAACTGCCGGATCTCCAACAACGCTGAATGCGCCGTCAAGCGGTTTCACTCTGAGATTGTCGAAGTCGTTCGCTCCATGTATAGCAATTCCATGGTGCCGTACGAGGCAGCATTGAGAAACAAGGTCTGTGGTGCGTGTATCCATCAGTCGAGTGACGGGAGATGTGCTGTCAGGAACGAAGTCGATTGCTCGTTGGACAGGTACTTTCCGCTGATTGTCGAAACTATCGAAAAACTGGAAGTGAAACACCGTCTCACAAGTCCCGGTACAGGTTGGAGTTTTGAATGATCCCGGTGCTTGTCGTCATGAGTGTGGCGGTCTCTTTTGCAGCATTGCTTCTGACATTGCCGGAGTGTATCGCAGTGTACAGGCAATTCACGCGTGGCCATTTCGTCGAATGTCCGGAGACACACCAACAATCGACTATTGCTGTTTCGGCGGGTATTGCAGCAGGCACATCTGCAATTGCAAAACCTGTTCTTGTAGTCACGACATGTGTGTTGTGGCCAGTCAAGTGTTGTTCACGGAGATGCATATCGCAAATTCGAAGTCACGAATGACTCAGAACGTCATTCGACGTTAAACAATAAAACAAGGAGAACAAGATGGATAACACGACACACCCACCACACAGTGTCTCAGGTGAATATTTCGTCTCCGAAGAATGTGATGGATGCGCTTATTGTGCATTGGTCGCACCGGAGAATTTCGACTTTAATAAATCAACCAATACGTATTTCGTTGCCCAACAGCCACGATCAAATGATGATCTGGAGTTGGTGCTGGAAGCCATGGAAGACTGTCCGGTGAGTGCTATTCGCAAATCGAGTCCGCTGAAAGCATCAATGTACAATATGGAACTTGATATCGAATAGGGCCCGGAATGATAATCGAGCGGCATGATCTCCTCATGAATTCATCCGGTCAAATGTTGCGATAAACGCGCATCAATGCCGAATCGAGCAACAATAGCATCAAAAATACACAGTATCATTTCTCGCTCTTGCAAAGCCATTCTCAGATTTTAGAATAACTCCCCGCTGGCGTCACAAAGCTCCTCAGAATCCCTAAATTCCAAGATATTACCAGAGTTTTTCCTGCAATTCTGATGGCACGTATCTTGACCTCCCAATATCAGTAATCCATAGGCGGTTTGCAATCCCGATAGCTCCTTCAAACCTGCCTGTTGGAACAATGACAAGGGGTGAAAATCAATGAAACGAGATCCTGAAGAAAAACAAGAAGGAAGATACTCGGTCGAGGCACATCTTATCTACGGCCAATCCCAGGACCCGCGGTGGGATTATAGTCACCATTTGCTCCCGCCCATTTCGTCGTCCGCCACATACAGACTTGATTCCGCCCAGCGGGGAGCTCAGGGATTTACAGAGTTTGCTCACTCGAATGACGAGGTTCATGTTACCAGCAAAGCCCCAATTTATATTTATGATCGTCTCGGTGAGCCCAACAAGGACATGCTTGAAGAGAACCTTGCATACGCTGAAGGCGGTGATATCGCTGTGACCTTTGCCAGCGGCATGGGGGCCATCTCGGCGGTGCTTGGAGTACTGACGGGGACGGGAAGCGAAATCCTTGCCCATAAAACACTGTATGGATGCACATACTCACTGCTGACAAACTGGTATCCGCGGCTGAAGATCAAGACGGCATTTGCCGACTTCACGAACCCGGAAGAAATCAGACGGAGCATTACTCCGCAAACACGGGTCGTGTACATGGAATCGCCTGTGAACCCGACATTGCTGCTCATCGATTTGGCGGCTGTGGTACAGGTTGTGAGAGAAGTGAACCAGAAGCGCTCACCGGAAGACAAGGTCTACACTATTGTTGATAGCACCTTTGCCACCCCGTTCTGCCAGCGACCATTGAAAATCGGTATCGACTTCGTGGTCCATTCGTTGACAAAAGCGATCGGAGGATTTGGTACTGACATCGGAGGAGTTGTCATCGGTCCGCAGTGGAGCAAAGACATGTTGATGTTGTACCGGAAGGACTTCGGAGCGGTCCTTTCCGCGAAGAGCGCGTGGCCTGTACTTGTACAAGGTCTCCCATCGCTTGCCGTTCGGATGAGACAGATGCAGGACACAGCAATGGAAGTGGCGGAGTTTCTCGAATCCTGTCCGGAAATCGAATCAGCCCGCTATCCCGGCCTTCCTTCGTTCAGTCAGTATGAACTGGCGCAACGACAAATGCGCGATTATGACGACAACTTCGCCCCCGGTCCGATGATCTATTTCGTGATGAAGGGAGAAGATCCTCACGACTCGTTGAAGCGTGCAGAGAGATTCATCAATCACATCGCCAAAAACGCGTACTGCATTACTCTGGCTGTTAGTCTCGGTAACATCCGCACGTTGATCGAACATCCCGGATCAATGACGCACTCCGCCATACCACCGGATGAACAACTTGCCAAAGGACTTGACCCCGGCGGAATCCGGTTGGCGATCGGTCTGGAGAAACCCGGGGATATCATTGCAGATCTGAAATGTTCACTCGCGGGGACACGTGTCGATACGCCGGTCGAACTGGCGGACATGGAGCTTTAGTTCAACAATCCAAGAATCAAATAAGGTATCTATGCACTACAATACGATTTCCCAGACTATTAAACGTCAGTACGAGCGAAAATTTGTTACTGCCGGTGACGCGGTGTCCGTGATCCAATCCGGCGACAGGGTGTGGATTCATCCGGGTTGTGCCGTGCCGCAGATTCTACTGGATGCGATGGTAGCCAGGTACGAGGAATTGCATGACGTTGAAGTCGTTCACCTGCTTGGCGTGAATCAGGCTCCATATGTTCATCCGGAAATGAAAGGGCACTTCAGACACAATGCCTTCTTTATTGGAAAGAATGTACGACAAGCTGTATGGGAAGGGCGTGCAGACTTCACTCCCATTTTTCTCTCGGAGATTCCTGCCATGCTGTACGGCAAACAATATCCGATTGACGTGGCCTTGATTCAGGTTTCGCCCCCGGACGAACACGGGTACTGCAGCTTTGGCGTTGGCGTTGAATGCACAAAGGCGGCAACAGAAGTGGCGAAGGTAGTGATTGCCCAGGTGAATCCCAATATGCCGAGGTCGCTGGGCGACAGCTTCATTCATTTGAATCAGATCGACTATTGTGTAGAAGTTGAGACGTTGCTCACGGAGCTTCCCCAGCTTGAAGGTGATGAGACGCCGGAAGAGTTGGATGTATATCAGAAGATTGGGGCGCACATTGCCAGTCTGGTTGAAGATGGTGCAACTCTGCAACTGGGGATCGGTCGAATTCCGGATGCTGTCGTGAAATATCTGGGCGACCGGAAAGATCTTGGTATTCATTCCGAAATGGTTTCGGATGGTATTATTCCCCTTGTTGAAGCAGGGGTTATCAATAACAAGAAGAAGACCTTGCTTCCCGGGAAGATCGTCACGTCGTTCGTTCTCGGTTCACGCCAATTGTTTGAGTTCGTCGACAACAATCCGTTGATGGAGTTTCGACCAACCCAATTTACGAACGACCCGTTTACCATTTCGCGGAACAGGAAAATGGTGGCAATCAATTCGGCCCTGGCGGTTGATCTCACGGGACAGGTTTGCGCGGATTCGATCGGTCAGAAATTCTACAGCGGGTTTGGCGGGCAGGTGGATTTTATCCGCGGAGCGGCAAGGTCCGAGGGTGGCAAGCCCATCATTGCCCTTCCCTCAACGGCCAAGGACGGAGCCCTTTCACGTATAACAACGAGGCATATGGATGGAGCCGGTGTGACCACGTCGCGGGGTGATGTTCACTATGTGGTTACTGAGTTTGGTGTGGTGAATCTGCATGGCAAGACAATCAGAGAACGGGCGGAATCGCTTATTCAGATTGCGCACCCATCGTTCAGGCAGTCCCTTGAGGAGTTTGCAAGGGAACAACACTACTTGTAGGAGACAATTGATGGCACGCGGATCGGTTCAATTTGAAATTGACACATGTAAGGGATGTGAGCTTTGTATAGGAGCGTGTCCCCAGGGCAGCATAGAACTCTCCCCGGGGATCAACAAACAAGGGTATCATTATGCCGTCCTTATCAAGGACAATTGTACGGGCTGCACAAACTGTGCTCTTGTTTGTCCCGATGCAGTGATTCGGGTGTATCGCGAAGAGAAAAAGAAGAGAGTTCCGGTTGCAACCATTTCCAATGTCAAGGAAAACATTACGGTCACCATTACTGATGGTGATCGCGGAACAGTCGGTTCACAAGGGTAATTTGAAAGGGGAATACGGTGTCCGAGCTTCGATTAATGAAAGGAAATGAGGCACTTGCCGAGGCCGCAATCCGCGCGGGATGTCAGGCGTATTTCGGTTATCCCATCACGCCGCAGTCGGAGATTCTTGAGTACCTGACGGACGAGGGGCGTAAACGGGGGATGGTCGTTCTTCAAGCGGAGAGCGAAGTTGCCTCGATTAACATGGTGTATGGAGCAGCTGGAGCGGGAGCCAGGACGATGACGTCGTCATCAAGTCCGGGAATCAGCTTGATGCAGGAAGGTCTCTCGTATATCGCCTGTGCCGAGCTGCCCTGCCTTGTGGTCAATGTCAATCGCGGAGGTCCAGGCCTTGGGACAATTCAACCTTCGCAGGGTGATTACTTCCAGTCCACTAAAGGAGGCGGTCACGGGGATTACCGCCTGATCGTCCTTGCGCCGGCAAGCGTTCAGGAGATGGCGGACTTTGTCTATGATGCGTTTGATCTTGCAGACAAGTACCGGACTCCAGTGTTGATTCTCGCTGATGGTGCACTGGGACAGATGATGGAGAAGGTGGAGTTCAAGGAATACAATCCGGCGGAACATATCCCGTCAAAACCATGGGCAACGGTTGGCAAGCCCAAGTCACGTGAGCGCAATATCATCACGTCGCTTCATATTCAGCCTGAAAAAATGGAGCAAATGAATATCCAGCTCCAGGCGAAGTACAAGGAGATCTCGGAACAAGAGGTCCGCTTTGAGGAGATTCAGACCGAGGATGCCGACTGTTTCATCGTCGCTTACGGGTTGGCTGCGCGGATCGCACATCGCGCAGTGGAGCAGGCACGCGAATTGGGTATTCGTGTCGGATTGTTGCGACCGATAACGCTGTGGCCGTTCCCCCAAGCAAAGATCCGCGAACTTGCGGACAAGACCCACGGGGTGTTGGTGGTCGAAATGAATGCAGGACAAATGGTGGAAGACGTCCGACTCAGCGTTGAAGGAAGAGTGCCGGTCCGGTTTTGCGGAAGAATGGGTGGTGTTGTACCATCGGCCGAGGAGATTGTGGCTGCTCTTGAAGCGTTGGACTATGAAGTCGCCAAGGATCATATCGGAGAATACTGACATGGACGCACATGCTTCACAGAATATCAATGAGACATTGGAGTGTGTATATGAACGACCGGACACACTCACCGATACGAGGATGCACTATTGCCCCGGATGTGGTCATGGTTCTGCTCATCGACTGCTGATGGAGGTTGTTGATGAGTTGGGCATTCAGGAGCAGACGATTGGCGTTGCACCTGTTGGATGTTCAGTATTTGCCTATCAGTACATGAACATTGATATGCAGGAAGCAGCACATGGAAGGGCGTCAGCCGTGGCAACCGGCATCAAACGCATTCATCCTGACAAGTACGTGTTCTCATATCAGGGAGATGGTGACCTCGCCGCAATCGGTACTGCAGAGACCATTCATACTGCAAACCGCGGCGAAAACATCCTTGTCGTGTTTATCAACAACGGTATTTATGGCATGACCGGTGGTCAGATGGCCCCCACAACATTGCTCGGAATGAAGACGACGACAAGTCCAGCCGGCCGTACTACTGATACGGCGGGTTTTCCGCTCAAGATCAGCGATATGATCGCAATGTTGCCCGGTGTGTACTACGTGAGCAGGCATTCTGTGCACACACCGAATGCTGTCCGGCAGTTAAAGAAAGCGCTTACGAAGTCGTTCCAATTTCAAAAGGAGAAGAAGGGAACATGCTTCATAGAAGTTGTCTCCAATTGTCCCTCCGGTTGGAAGATGACCCCTCCGCAGGCAAACAAATGGATGGAGGAGAATATGTTCCCGATGTATCCCCCGGGCGAATTGAAAGCGCCCAAGCCATGAAACACCAGAGGAGAACGGAGCGCGGAAATAGCAGCCGCATATTCTTCTCTCTGTTCAGGATTGAAAGGAAACAGCAATGACACACGAACTACTTGTTGCGGGCTTTGGTGGACAAGGCGTTCTCTCCATGGGGATGACGCTTGCGTATGCCAGCATGATTGAGAAAAAGGAAGTCAGTTGGATGCCTTCGTACGGTCCGGAGATGCGGGGCGGAACAGCGAACTGTATCGTGATTGTCTCCGATAGACAGATCAGTTCCCCGATTGTTACGACCTTCGATACGGTCGTTGCGCTCAACCAACCATCATTGGAGAAGTTCGAAAAAGCTGTCAAACCGGGCGGGTTGCTCGTGTATGATTCCACAAACTGTATCGCCCCACCGCGCAGAACTGATATCGACATTCTTCCTCTTGCAGCGAGTGAAGAGGCGGCCAAATTGAATAATGCCCGGATCATGAACATGATTGTCCTTGGAGCGTTCATCGCACAGACTGGCGTTGTGGAAATTGCATCGTTGATGCATGCCTTGGAAAAAGTCCTGCCGGAACGCTATCACAATCTCCTGCCATTGAACGAACGAGCGCTGCGCCGCGGAATGGAACTGGCGACACATGTCGAGGCCATCTAGCGGGAAGGTTATCACGTATCCACATCCGAGAGGAGTCTGCAATGGAGGTTCAATGTATGCACACATGTCAGGGTCACTGCAATGCTCTCAAGGTTGCCGAGCAGATTGAGTTATCCGCAATTGAGGGATACAGCCGCTACCTCACGGAGTGCAACTATCCCGACGTGAGAGTGATATTGCAGGATATGATCGACCGGCATCAGAAAACCCTTCAGTTTCTGCAAGGGAAGAAAAACGAGCTGACCGAAAAACTGAATATCCTCGACAACATCAATGACAGTTTTAGCTGAAACGGCCTGGAGACAACGTATGGCACATCAGGGCAATGATGTCGTGAATTGGAACGAGGTCTCAATTGAAGAGATCCTTGCGCTGGCAATCGCCGATGAGGAATACGCGCGTGACTACTACAAACACGCCGCTGATCTCGCCGGCAGCTTGCATACGCGACAAATGCTATTGCAGCTTTCTGAAATGGAACAGGGACATGCCGACCAGTTGCGAAAAGAGCTTGACGAGCTTTCCCTGCAACGTGAGATGGAAGCTGGAATGGCGGATTAGGACGGAGTGGATTCACACCTATTAAGTCCTATGCAGTTCACAAGGAGGTCCACCATGACGAAATACATTGAACAACTTTCAAAGCTCGCTTTCTTGACATTGACGGGGGTCATCGGGAGCGTTGTTGTGGGATTGATGGTGTATGGCAATGAGGTGTTTGGCATGACGCACATCGGCTTTTCATTTGTTTCATTCGGTTTGAGTGGCGCTTTCATCTTTGCTTTTTACCACGTTCGAGGTCTTTCGGAGACCATCACTGCTGCCGTGGTGACCAGTGCCTTGCAATTTGCCGTTGCCTCATCATGGATCACGCCACTTAACGCAGCGATCTGGTCCTTTGGAGTGAACCTGCCGCTCATTCTTGTTGCGCTCATTTTCGAACGGAAACTCTCCCCGTTCAGGCAATATAAGTTCATTGTCGTGGCATTGCTGTACGGAGTGATGTTTGTGCTGTTGACGCTGTTTGTCTCATTGTTGAGTGGTATGCAGTTGCTTCCAGCAACGGTGTTCCGACAAAACTTCGTGGATGGAGGGTTGATCGGATTGGGGCTCGCGCTCGGGATTGAAGCGGGAGAAGCGTTGATCCATTCGCTTGAGCATCACCATTCCTTGAAGCATCACGGCCATATTGAGAAGCACGCGTAAGAATCTGGCAAGAGGTCTGTCCGCTCTTTCTGTTCGCCGGGATGTATCGTGGGAAGTTTCCTTCAAGCGTCCCGGCATTCTTGTTGTTCGCACAACGTGCGCAGGATACAGTTACTCACACACATATCTGAGATGACCGTATGAGCAAATATACTATTGCCTGGTTGCCCGGCGACGGAATAGGCAATGACGTAATGGAAGCTGCACGGATTGTACTTGATGCAGTGCACCTTGACGCAGACTACGTTCACGGCGACATCGGATGGGAATTCTGGTGTCGTGAAGGCGATGCTTTTCCCCGGCGTACCATCGATCTTCTCCACCATGTCGATGCAGCGATGTTTGGTGCGATTACCTCCAAACCGGTCAAATCAGCTGAAACAGAACTGGCACCTGCACTCCAGGGCAAGGGCCTTGTGTACCGGTCGCCCATTGTTCGCATGCGCCAATTGTTCGATCTCTATACGTGCCTTCGTCCGTGTAAAGCGTATCCCGGCAATCCCTTGAATTTCAAAGAAGGCATCGACCTTACGGTATTCAGAGAGAACACTGAAGACCTCTATGCCGGCGTGGAGTTTAGTCCTGTTCCTGTTGAGTTATCCAGTCTGCTGACGAGTATCTCCAAACCGTTTGAAGCGTTCAAGAATCTATCGGGCGACGAGTATACGGTGTCCTGCAAAATCAACACCAGGAAGGGTTCCGAGCGAATTGTCCGGGCTGCATTCGAGTTTGCACGCAAGAACGATCGAAAGAAGGTCACTGTGGTACACAAAGCCAACGTCGTCCGCGCAACTGATGGCATGTTCCTTGACGAAGCAAAGAAAGTCTCGCGGGAATTCCCCGAAATTGTGATGGACGATGCCAATGTTGACGCCATCTGCATGTGGTTGCTGAAGAACCCTCTCAGCTATGATGTCCTTGTTGCGCCGAATCTGTACGGAGACATCATCTCCGACCTCGCGGCGCAGATGGTCGGTGGGCTGGGCTTTGGCTGCTCGGGCAACATCGGCAAGAGGCTTGCGGTATTTGAACCGTCCCATGGATCCGCGCCGAAGTATGCAGGACAAAATAAAGTGAATCCCATTGCCACCATATTGGCGGCAAAGATGATGATGGAGTGGCTCGGAGAAACAGAGAAGGCCGAGCGCGTTGAGCGTGCAACGGCCTCCGTGATCAAGGCGGGCAGAGTGCGGACCTACGATATGGGTGGGCACAATACCACGCGCGAAATGGCGGAAGAAATCACGAGACATCTGACCGACTAGGTGGAGACAACGATGAATGATATCATCATACACGAAGTTGGTTTGCGGGATGGTCTGCAGATGGAGAAGCAAATCGTTCCTATGGCGCAAAAAGCGAAATGGGTCGAGCAGCTCATCGATGCGGGAGTGGATATCATTCAGCTTGGCTCGTTTGTTCATCCCGAGAAAGTCCCGCAGATGGCTGATACCGATGGACTGTTTCAGTATTTCACCAACATTGAACGACCGTCCGGCGTGATGTTCTCAGGTCTCGTCCTCAACGAGAAGGGATTTGATCGAGGTCTTGCGTGTGGAGTTGAGATGTTTTGCCTGGGTGTGTCCGCGAGTGAAACCCACAGCCGGAAGAACACCGGCATGTCGGTGAATGAGGCAACCGATCGGATCATTGCAATTGCACTACGGGCTATTGAAGCCGGGAGAACAGTACAGGTGTCGGTGCAATCGGCATTTGGATGCGGGTACGAAGGCCACGTTCCACAGGAACGGGTGATGAGGATTGTTGAACGCTACTTGAATGCCGGACTGCGGAATATCAGTCTCGCCGATACTGCAGGTCATGCCACGCCGGACCAGGTGGAGAGAATGTTTGCATCAGTCATGGAATGCGACGAAGGCGTTCAATACGCCTGTCACTTTCATAACACATATGGGCTTGGACTCGCAAACGCATATGCAGCGATGAAGACGGGAGTGAAGTATTTTGAATCATCGGTCGGTGGGCTCGGTGGTTGCCCATTCACGAAGATCGCCGGAGGCAACGTCTGTACTGAAGATCTCGTACATATGCTGCAACGGATGGAACGCCGACACGATATAACATTGGAGGGTCTCATCGAGGTTGCAAAAGACATGAATGTGTTTTTCGATCGCGAGTTGCCGGGGACGATTTACAAGACCGGAAAGATCGTTGAGAATCACACTGTACAGTAATTGATCCGGAGGGTGAGATATGCATTGTAGCTGTGGAAGTCCGGTAAATCACTTGGATGATTTTTGTCCGCATTGCGGTGCACTGCTTCTGGAAGAAGTTCACTGCAGCAGACATTCCCCGGAGAAAGCCCTTGGTGTGTGCATTATTTGTTCCAAACCCTTTTGTGCGACTTGTGGCGGATGGTTAGGCGGTCTCTTCTTGTGCAATGAACATCGTGGATATGAAGTCATTGAAGGAATGGCAAAAGTATTCGGGGGAAGTGACGGTGCACAGGTTGAGCATGCAAAGAATTGTTTGGAGAAAAGCGATTTACATCCTTTCTTTTTTTCTCGAAAAGCGACCCCTGGTCCCGACCACGCATTGTTCAGAGAGCTCGATGGTCACATCGTCGACGAGTACAAGGTCATGGTTCCGTGCAATGAAGTGATGAAGGCGGAGGATGTGTTGAAGAAATTGGACCTGGTCGAAATGGACAAAACAAGTTGAAGCGCCGAGGAGAAATTGTGACACAAGCACTGCTCTCAGGCATTCGTGTTCTTGATCTGACGAATGTTCTCTCGGGACCGTTTGCAACACTTCATCTCTCGTTGCTGGGAGCCGAGGTCATCAAGATCGAGAATCCTGTCGATGGTGACCTTGCGCGCAAGCTTGGCAGCGTTCCCGAGTTAAACGACCAACTCATGGGAACGAGTTTCCTCGCCCAGAACGCGAATAAGAAATCGCTCACACTGAATCTCAAAGAGACGGAAGCAAAAAAAATATTTCTGAAGCTTGTCAAAACAGCCGACATTGTGGTCGAAAACTTTCGTCCCGATGTTATGAACCGCCTTGGGCTCGGGTATGATGTACTCAGGAAGAATAATACGGCGCTTATCTACTGTGGCATCTCCGGCTTCGGTGCCACGGGACCGGATGCAATGAAACCCGCGTACGATCAGATCATCCAGGGACTCAGTGGTGTCATGGCCATCAACGGCGATGAGAGCTTGAATCCGCTGCGTTGCGGGTTCCCAGTGTGTGATACCGTCGGAGGATTGAACGCTGCGTTTGCCATCATGGCTGCCTTGTTCCATCGCGAACGGACAGGGGAGGGGCAGTTCATTGATGTGGCGCTTCTTGATTCCGTAATGCCGCTCATGGGTTGGGTGGCGGCAAACCTTCTCATCGGTCACCAGCAGCCGGTACTGATGGGAAATGACAACTTCACTGCCGCACCATCGGGGATGTTCGTCACGAAGGACGGCCATATCAACATTGCCGCCAATAAGCAGGAGCAATGGGAAGCCGTTGCGGACGTACTTGGTGTTCCCGGGCTCACACAGGACCCTCGCTTTGAAAAGCGTGATGCGCGTAAAAGAAACCGGAAGGTTCTTACGTTATTGTTGGAGGAAAAATTGAAAGAGAGGGAGACAGCATACTGGGTGGAAACACTCAATGCAAAGGGCGTTCCTTCGGGTGAGATTCTTGGTCTTGAAGCCGCACTGGACCAGCAGCAGGTGAAGCATCGCGATGCAATTCAGTCTGTTCATGCCGACGGTATCGGGGATCTCAAGTTGTTCAATTTGACTGCAAAGTTTGAGAAGACTCCGGGGAACGTAACATGTGCTCCGCCGAAGCTCGGTGCGCATACAAACGAATTCCTTCGCGAATTGGGTTATTCCAATGTGGAGATAGAGCAGCTTCGTGAGCGAAGGGTTGTGTAGCATATCAGCGAGTGTGTGCAATGGGTATGACAATAGTTGAAAAGATTCTGGCCCGCGCGTCAGGGTACAAAGCGGTGAAAGCCGGTGATGTGGTGGAGCCGTCAGTCGATCTCGCAATGTCGCATGAGAACGCGGCACTGGTGATCAATCAGTTTCTCGAAATCTTTGAAGGTACTGGTGTCACACCGGAGGTGTGGAGTTCGCCAAGGGTTGCAATCATCTTTGATCATCGCGTTCCGGCGGAATCAGCGAAGACCGCGACGAACCAGAAAAAGGTCCGGGAGTTTGTAGCGAAACACATGATCAATAAATTCCATGACATTCGGGGTGATCGCGGTGGAATTTGTCACCAGATTCTCCCTGAAAGCGGCTACGTTCGTCCCGGCTCAGTGGTTGTGGGTACGGATTCACATACGACCAGCCATGGCGCTCTTGGCGCGTTTGCCTTTGGGATCGGGGCAACCGAGATGGCGAGTGTCTGGGCGCTCGGTACGGTCCTCAACGTGGAAGTGCCCGAGACGATCAAGGTGAATGTGCACGGGAGTTTCCCCCCCTTCGTCGGGCCTAAAGATTTGATTCTCCACCTCATCGGCAAGATCAGTGCGCAGGGGGCGAATTTCAGGGTCATTGAGTTCCATGGCGACACAATCCGGGCAATGTCCACTTCGGGGCGTTTGGTTCTCTGCAATATGTCTGTCGAAGCTGGCGCAACATCCGGCATCGTTCCTGCCGATGAAGAATCGATCCGATACCTCAGGGACGAAGCCGGCGTAAACGATCCGCTGACCCCGGTTTTGCCCGACAATAATGCGACATACATCCAGGAGATCGATATTGATGTGTCGAATCTCGGACCACAGGTTGCCTGTCCGCACACGGTTGATAATGTCAAATCCGTTGAGAGTGTCATGGGAACATCTGTCCACCAGATCGTCATCGGGTCGTGCACAAACGGCAGATTGGATGACCTTCAGGTAGCCGCAGAGATTATCAGAGGAAAGAAGGTTTCGAAGAACACCCGTATGCTTGTTTTTCCGGCAAGCGGCAAGATCTATGGTGAGGCGCTTGAGCGAGGGTACATCATGGACTTCATGAAGGCCGGAGCCGTGGTGATGAACCCGGGGTGTGGGCCGTGTCTCGGCATACATGAAGGTGCGTTGGCCGACGGTGAGGTTGCCCTCTCGACGACAAACAGAAATTTCAAAGGACGGATGGGAAACCCGAAATCTGAAGTATATCTCTGCTCACCTGCCGTTGCCGCGGCATCAGCCATTACCGGGATGATCACCGATCCGCGGAAAGGGGGATAATGATATGGCAAAGGTAGTCCTGGCTGTTGGCGACGATATCTCCACCGATGTTATCTATCCGGGCAGGTTCATGGCAACAGTTCTTCCCGCTGAAACACCACAGTTCGCATTTGCGGACAATACCGGGTTCAACGCGAAGTTGAAATCGAAACAAATTGCTGGCGGGAGTATCATTGTGGCAGGGAGGAATTTTGGATGCGGTTCGTCACGCGAACAAGCCGTCTCCACTCTCAAAGGTCATGATCTGGTGATCGTTGCAAAGAGCTTTGCGCGCATTTTCTTGCAGAATTCCGTGAACCTTGGATTGCAGTTGGTTGAAGCGCCGGAAATCGAAGCGTCTGAAAATGACGAATTGGATATCGACGCGGACATTGTTGAAAACAAGACGACAGGAAAACGGTTCAACATCATTGCTTTCCCGAAGACCCGACAAGAGATCATTGCTTCAGGTGGATTAATACCCCATACGAGAAAGTTGATCATGGAGAGGCGGAGGGGAGTTTCTCAACGGAAAAATGCTTAACTACTTCTGATTATTCCAATCACTACATGTGAGAAGAGACATGGAATCCATTGAACAACCCAAAGTGAGACATCGATCATTTTCCTACACGACAAATCTCTCCTGGGCGGAAGGCAGAATCGGGACGATGACATCCGAGGGGAAGCCGACTCTCAAGATATCAAGTCCGCCGGAGTTCAAAGGCAACGCCGGCTATTGGACGCCGGAGGATGTTTTTGTCGGCTCTGTAGAGATGTGTCAGATGCTCACATTTATTGGAATTGCCCAGAAACAAAATGTTCCGTTCGTATCATACAAGAGTTCTGCCAAGGGTACACTGGAGTTTATTGACGGACAGTACCGGTTTACGCATATCGTTATTACTCCGGTAGTAGTGGTGGACGAGCCGGGGACAGAGTCTCAAATCAACGCAGTCCTTCGTGAAGCCCACAAGAAATGCCTTATCGCAAACTCTATTACGGCAATTGTGGAGGTCAACCCTACGATCCAGTTGAAAGAGAGAATCGCCGGTGAAGTTATCTGATGTGTGTGGTGCCACCGTTCAAAGTTAAGAAAACGGCGCGCGACCCATTCTCACATCTGAAAATCCGATTCACCCGTGGATCAACGGGCGTTATTCCTTCCCAAATTTAACAAATCGATGTGCATTGATTTGGCACCCCCTTTGTCACCTGAGTCAGCAACAGGAGGGATTCCATGATGTTTTCTTCGCCGTTGAAAGTAGATGTCGGTCTGCTCAGTAAGTATGATCGTCCCGGACCGCGATACACCAGTTATCCGACTGCCCCGATGTTTACGAGTGCATTTACCCCAGACGACTATCGGCGTGCCATAGTCGAGTCAAACCCGGCAACGGCAAACTCTGATATCTCACTCTATTTTCATTTCCCCTTTTGTGACACATTATGCTATTTCTGCGGTTGCACCATGATGGTAACGCGCGACCGCAAGAGGATCTCAGAATATCTCCAGTACGTGAAAAAGGAAATCGATATTGTTGCTCCGCTGATTGCGGACAAGAGGAAGGTGATGCAGGTGCATTGGGGGGGTGGGACCCCCACGCACCTGACGCCAGAAGAGATACTCGACATGGCAGGGTACATTCGGCGCTCCTTCAATATCGCTCCCGACGCCGAAATGAGTGTCGAGATTGACCCGCGTGAGTTGACGCAGAAACACCTTGGCGCACTACGACATGTTGGGTTTAACAGGGTGAGCATGGGGATTCAGGACTTCAACCCTCGCGTGCAGCATGCCGTCAATCGTGTGCAGCCGGAGGAGTTGTCATTGCAAGTCTACAAGTGGGCAACCGCGCTTGAGTTCGAAAGCATCAACGTGGACCTGATCTACGGACTTCCGTTGCAGACCATGAGCACGTTTCGGGATACGTTGCAGAAAGTCATCCGCTTGCGCCCCGATCGGATTGCAGTCTTTAATTATGCCCACGTTCCCTGGATGAAGGCCCACCAACGTTTGATCCATGCAGAGGACCTTCCGAGCGCGGACGACAAACTCAATATTCTGAAAATGACAATTGAGATGCTCTGCTCTGACGGCTACGAGTATATCGGGATGGATCATTTTGCACGACCAAATGATGAGCTCACTGTGGCTCAACGGGAGAAGACGCTCAACCGGAATTTTCAGGGCTACTCGACAAAATCCGGTGCGGACCTGTACGGATTTGGCATGTCATCCATCGGTAATATTCATGGCGTGTACGCTCAGAACGCCAAGACGCTGCCTGAGTACTACAAGGCCCTTGATCAAGGTACGCCGGCAACGTACGTAGGATACCGGATGACGAATGATGATCACATCAGGAAGCATGTCATCGCGCGTCTCATGTGTGATCTTGAACTGAAAAAGTCCGATGTGGAGAAACTGTTCAGCATCGACTTTGATGAGTACTTCGAGGAGGCGTTGGAACAACTGGAGACATTTGTGGATGACGATCTTGTGGAGCACACACTGAACGGGATACGGATCATCGGCAACGGGCGGCTTGTTCTTCGCAACATCGCCATGTGCTTCGATGCGTACCTTGATACGATGCAGAAAGAGAAACCGGTGTTCTCGCGGACTGTGTGATATCCACATCCGTGGTGAACATAAAAGCCACCCTTGACGGGTGGCTTTTTTTTGAGGTCACGCACCCTCGGGATGCTCGGGTTGCGACGAGCATATTGATCGTTGAATTTGTGAACACCTTCCGAGAGAATCCTTCTTCTCACGTCTGACAATAGCGAAGTGTATTCCTGTAAATTGTGCCGACATTCGCATCGCGATGGTGGCACGTTATTGGGGATGACCATGGTTGTTCCACCACTTTCGTATTGGAGACTGTTTGCTCTCATATGTGCAAGAAAAAAGCTGCGGTGAGTTTGATATAGACCAGGAATGCGGGACGAAGAGGAAGAAGATCAATGTTGCGGGAATTGTCGCTCTGTGTATTCTGGCGACAACGTATGCTTCTCCCGTTGAAGCACAGGTGACGTTGGCTGGTCAGGTGGTTGATGAAGAGACGCACCAACCGATTGAGAATGTGAGTGTTCTGCTCCTGGAAACAGGGCGCCGGAAATACACGAATACACAAGGACGCTTCGCGTTCGAGAATCTTGCCGCCGGCCAGTACGCAGTAGCAGTGCATCACATTGGCTACGCCGACGTTGAGTGTATGGTCGTCGTTCGGGAGAAGATCGACAGCATCATTATCCTCCTGCGCTCCTCCATCAACCAATCCGCTGAAGTACTCGTCCGGGGAACGCGTGCACTTTCATCATTGAAAAAGTCCTCCTTTCCCATCGATGTTTTAATGAGTGATCGCCTTACTCAGCACTCCCCAACATCAGTCTCTGATGCGCTCAAGAATATTCCGGGGCTTTCCCTCGTCCGTGACGGCGTTTGGGCCACAACGGTTTCCATCCGCGGGATGGGCCGTTCAAATATCGTTACTCTCGTGGACAACACCAGAATCGAAACTTCCAATGATATTGCGGGCGGACTCTCGCTGCTCAATGTTCAGGATATTGAGAGAGTGGAGACGATGAAATCTCCCGGATCGGTCCTTTTTGGATCCGGAGCCCTTGGAGGTGCGGTTCATGTGATGATGAAACGGCCGTCGTTCAGCGACCAGCCCGGAATGGCCGTCGAAGTATCCGGGGGGTTCACGAGTGTCGATAACGGGCTCTCCCAATATCTTGCCATTGAGTCCTCGACTGATCAATACGCCGTCAGACTGAGTGGAGGATATCGACGAGCCGGGAACACCATGACGCCTGATGGGATGCTTCTGAATTCACAGTATCGTGATTTCAGTCTGTCAGATGCGCTGGCTGTAAAGACACTTGGTGAACAATCGCTGCTTCTGAACTACCAGCGGTCGCAAGCCGAGGACACCGGTCTTCCCGGTGGATCGCCAATTTCACCAACAGCGAACGCCAGGTACACACTCGCACGACGTGAACGATTCGGGTTGGAGTATATCCTGCCGAATATGTCGCCGGGGACTCCGCTTCTCACGTTCAGACTTTCCCGACAGACGATTACCCGTAATGTTGAGATCATTCAGAATCCGGTGTTGACTATAACACCGCATGCGGTACATACCACCATATCCGGCCAGATTGAATCCCAAGTTCTCCCCGACGTCAATGACCGCCTCACGGTCGGCATTGAGCTCTGGCGCAGGGAACTGGATAGCCAGCGTGAGAGAATCGATCGGAGCAACGGTCAAATCACAGGTGAGCGCCCTGTGCCGTTGTCCACCAATCTTAATGCGGGAGTGTATGCGCAGAACGAATGGCGTAGCTCCTCCGACAACATGGTGATAATGTTGGGAGCTCGCTATGATCGAGCCCGTGTCGCCAATGATGAGACAATGAATCCCGCCTATGTTGTTGCCGGTGGAATTCTGCAGACCGCACCGTCCGACCAGAAACTGTTGTGGAAGAAATCAACCGCACACGATGAGTCGTGGAGCATGAATGCCGGCCTCCAGTACGCCGTCAGTCCATTGGTTGATGCATCGCTGCTGGTCGCAACGGCATTCCGGTCGCCTTCACTCGAAGAGCGCTTTCAGTTCATTGATCTCGGGAACACCGTTCGCATCGGAGATCCAACCCTGCAACCTGAACGAAGCCTCTGCATCAACACCGGAGTGGGCTTGCACACGCAAGCCCTGAAAATCCGCACAGACATGTTCTGGACCCGGCTCTCGAATCTCATCACAGAAATTCCCGGAGTATACGAGGGTCGACCGGCGTACGTGAAAACGAATATTGGAACAGCCAGTGTGTACGGGTGTGAGATCTCGACCGAACTCGCTCTGACAACATATATTGTTTTGAAGTCGTCGGCTGCCTACGTGCGGGGCCGCGACACTCGTAATCATACTGATCTTCCGCAGATTCCACCCATGAACGGCCGTGTGGAAGTTAACGGCCACTTCGAGTCTCTGGGAAATCTGCATATCGCGTGGTCGGGCGCGGTGACGCAGAATAGTCTTGCTCCTGCCGAGCAGCGCACACCGGGCTATGCGGTTATAGATGTGGATATCGCGAGTAGGCCGCTGACGATCGGACCATTGTCGCTCATCGTCCGATCCGGGATACAGAATGTTTTCAATCGGGCGTACAGGAATCATCTCTCCACCCTTCGAGATGTCATCAAGTCCGAGCCGGGTAGGAATTTCTTTTTGTGTGCGAAGGTCGTCCTATGAACCTCTTTGGAGAATACGGTTCGGCGACATGGCTTGTGCTGGCTTTATGTTCCGCATTGTTCTCAGCCGGAGCAGCAGTGACCCAAAAGAGGGTGCTGTTCCGCGTAAACGCATTAGAGTTCTCGTTTCTCCTTTCGTTCATCATTATGGTTTTTTCCACGTTCATTCCTTTGTCGGTTGATGTTATGGCAATTTCAGCGCCCACCGCGTTGATCATCCTGGGCAAGAGTCTCTTGGGAGGGATGGCCTTCCTCTTTGTGATGAAGGCGCTCGAGCGCAACCAAATCAGTACTGCGCTTCCGTTGTTGGGATTGACTCCGGCAGTGGCGGCTCTCTTCGCGATGTTCATCCTCGGAGAAATGCTTCAGGGCTTGGAATGGGTTGGCGTCGCCTTGATGATGATTGGAGTATACATGTTGGAAAAACGTCCGGTTGAACAAACGCCTGATGTGCACGCAAGAGCCGGTGCTCCAATACAGCACCGGTACATTCTCGGAGCGGTGGGGTTGTTTGGCGTGTCGTCCGTATTCGATAAGATGCTCGTTGGCACTTTAACGATCGATGCGCGCGTTGTGCTGTTCTACCAGCACATCGTATACTGGTTTCTGTTTGGAGCGATGCTGTTGGTGCGGCGCTCACCGTTCACCGATGTCGTCCGAAAAGGGCGCGAGCTGCTTCCGCTCCTTGTTCTCGTGGCCGTACTTACCATCGTATATCGTTTCACACAACTTGAAGCCATGAAACTCGCGCCGGTTGCGATGGTTCTCGCAGTGAAACGCACATCTATTCTCTTTGCCTCATTCTTTGGCGGCAAGCTATTCTCGGATGACAGGCTCGGTATAAGATTGGCCGGGGCGGCACTCATTGTTGCCGCAGGGTTTCTCATTCTCAGAAATGTTGCATGATGTTGTAAATCTTTCGTGAGGACATAACATGAACGGAACACACACACTTTCACGTGAACTGCAGGAAATTGATCTCATCGTGACCAAATGCAAAGGAAGGCAGGGGGAATTGCTGACCATTCTTGAGCAGACACAGCTTCTCAATGAACAGAAGTACCTTTCAGAGGAGGCTCTGAACCGTGTTGCTCTCAGGACAGGAGTGCCTCTTTCCCGGATCTATAATGTCGTTACGTTCTATTCATTCTTCAGTCTCAAACCTCAGGGCAAGCACACACTCACTGTGTGTCGTGGAACCGCATGTCACACTAAGGGGTCGCGGGCCCTTCTGAACGATCTTGGACTGATTCTCGGCTGCAACAAGGCGTTGTCGGACGGAGAATCAACCTTCACGACACCGGATAACCAGTTTACCATTTCCACAGTGGCATGTTTCGGTCAATGCGCTCTTGCTCCGGTCGTTGGCATTGATGGGATCATTCATAGCAACATGACGACGGCGAAGGTACAAAGGTTGGTGCAAAGGATCACCAAGCGGAGGATCAAGACATGAAGATCCACGACGTAACAACGCTGAACGATATCCGTCAAAAGGGCCTCAAGAAACTGTTCCCTGATGTGCCAAAAATCTCGGTGGGCATGGGAACCTGTGGCCTCGGCAATGGCGCCCAGGATGTGCTCAAACGACTGCAGGATGTAATCAAAGAGAAGAAAGCAAGGATCCAGCTTTCCTCCGTGGGGTGCTTCGGCTTCTGTGCGGAGGAGACCCTTGTCAATTGCTACATACCCGGACAGCCGCTGGTCATTCTCCACAGAGTCACGCCGGGAGATGCCACCAATATTGTTGAGAGTCTCTCGAGAGGATTGATGCCGTTGCGGAAAGCGCTCTGCAAGATTGAGCAATGGGACTTCTGCACCTCTAAGATTGAGTTTGGAAAGGGAATTGGCAGCGTTCCCGTGTGGAACGAGCTTCCGTTCTTCAAAGGGCAGAAGAAGATCGTTCTCCGCGACGCGGGGTTGATCAACCCTGAAGACATCGAGGAGTACATCGCCGTCGGCGGGTACAGTGCATTGTTCAAGGCCCTGACACACATGACGCCGGAGATGGTGCTTGATGAGATCAAGAAATCGAAACTCCGTGGACGCGGGGGAGCAGGATTTCCTGTCGGCGTAAAGTGGGAAATGATGAAAAGCGCTCAGGCAGACAAGAAGTACATAATCTGCAATGCTGACGAGGGCGATCCCGGCGCGTACATGAATCGTAATGAAATCGAAAGTGACCCCCACGCCCTCCTCGAGGGAATGCTCATCGGTGCCTATGTGATGGGAACCTCTGAAGGTGTCATGTATGTGCGAGCCGAGTATCCACTTGCAGTTCAACGTTTCACGAAGGCCATGGCTGCTGCCCGGGAGTACGGCATTCTCGGACAGAATATTCTCGGTTCATCATTCAACTTCCAAATCTCTCATGTTGAAGGAGCTGGCGCCTTCGTCTGCGGTGAAGAGACTGCACTTATCGCTTCTATTGAGGGAAGAGCAGGTCGTCCGATTCCACGGCCACCCTACCCTGCCCAAAAAGGGCTCTGGGGAAAACCGACAAATATCAACAACGTTGAGACATGGATAAATATTCCTGTCATCGTGACGATTGGCGGGAACGAATTTGCAAAATTCGGAACACAGACCAGCACCGGCACAAAGGTGTTTTCCCTTGTTGGTAAGATCAAGAACACCGGATTGGTCGAGCTGCCTCTCGGCACTCTGTTGCAGGATATTATCTATCAGATGGGTGAGGGAACCGGTAACAGGAAGAGGATCCGGGCAGTCCAGACTGGCGGCCCGTCGGGAGGATGTATTCCGGTTGAACATTTCAACACACCTGTCGACTATGAATCCCTCACCAAGCTGGGCACAATCATGGGCTCCGGGGGCATGGTGGTGATGGATCAGGACAATTGCATGGTGGATGTTGCACGGTACTTTGTCGAAGTGACGTACAACGAGTCCTGCGGCAAGTGTACGCCCTGTCGTGAAGGGCTGGCACAATCTCTGGCCATCCTTAATAAGATCACGCGTGGTGAAGCAACCATGCATGATCTTGACACGCTTGAACGGTTGTCGTACGTGATCAGGGATTCATCACTCTGCGGCTTGGGACAAACGAGTTCGAATCCTGTTTTGAGTACGTTGCGGTATTTTCGTGATGAGTATGAACGACATATCATCCAGCGGCGATGCAAGGCGGGAGTATGTGAGAACCTGTTCGTTGCCCTCTGCGAAAACAGTTGTCCGCTGCATATGAATATTCCCGGGTACCTCCAACTGTTGAAGGAAGTCCGACTTGAAGAGGCGTTTGAGCTCACGCTCAGAGATAATCCGTTGCCCGGTACGGTCGGAAGAATTTGCTACTTCCATTGTCAGGTTCGTTGCCGGCGTGATATGGTCGACGATCCGGTTTCCCAGGGGGAAATCCATCGCTATCTGGCTGACACCATGTATAAGATGGGGAAGGAGAAAGAAATCTATCAGCGGCTGATAAAAGAGAAACTCTCACCCACCCAAAAGAACATTGCCATCATTGGCGCGGGCCCCGCAGGACTGACAGCCGCCTATTACCTCGTCCGTCTCGGGCACAATGTAACGGTCTATGACAGCCACGCGAAGGCCGGTGGTATTCTGCAATACGGAATCCCCGCGTATCGTCTGCCAAAGGACGTGCTCAACAAAGAGCTTGAGCTCTTCAGGAAACTTGGTGTCACGTTCATCTTTAATACGCATATCGGGAAGGAAATTTCCCTGAAGGCCCTCCAGAAACAGAATGACGCAGTCTTCCTTGCGGTCGGGGCTCAGAAAGACATCGAGCTTGATATCGAGGGGAAGGACCTCGATGGCGTGCTGCAGGGCTACGAGTTCCTCGAACACCTTGGGGCGGGAGAGAAGCTCCAGATAGGCCAAAAGGTAGTGGTCATCGGAGCAGGCAACGTGGCAATCGATGCAGCCCGGTCGTGTGTGCGCCTCGGCGCTGACGTGACAATTGTCTACCGTCGCGACAGGGACGAAGTACCTGCCAACGAGCATGAAGTAAAGGACGCGATCGACGAGAATATCAGGTTCATGTTTATGTCCGCTCCACACCGGATCATTGGTGATGCAAAGGGGAGGGTGAAAGGTCTTGAAATCCGAAAGATGAAGTTCGACGGTTTCGACAACACCGGGCGGAAAAAACCTGTCGATACAGGAGAATCCGACATCATTGAGTGCACCAGAGTCATAGTTGCCATCGGAGAGAAGGTTGATTTTGAACCCGCAAAGGAGGTCGGGCTTGAACTCCGAAAGAACGGCACAGTGAAAGTGCATCCTCCGGCATACCGGACCAACCTGCCAAAGGTGTATGCCGGCGGTGACGCGGTGACGGGACCCGCAACGGTCGCCGAAGCCATGGGGATTGCCCGCCAGGCCTCAGAGGCAATCGACTTCGACCTGATGAATGAGAAACGCTTCCATCGACTCTTCAGAGAATTCCAATACAAAGACGAGGTGGTGCTGGAACCGGAAGTAAATAAAAAAGTGGATCCACAGAGAATACCGATCAGAGAGAGAATCCACAGTTTTCAGGAGGTTTTGTCCGGATACTCCGGTGAAGAAGCAATGCAGGAAGCTCTCCGGTGCCTTCGCTGCGATGTCAAATGCCAGGAACACGAGGATAGCTAGAGGACACAAATGGAAAATACGATGGTCAATATAAAAATTGATGGTGTACAGTACCAGGTGAAGCAGAGCGTGACAATACTGGACGCGTGCAGGTTTACCGGGATCAAAGTACCAACCCTCTGCTTTCTTGAAGACGTTTCCAGGAATGCTTCATGCGCGATGTGTGTAGTGGAGGTGAAGGGTGCCCGTTCTCTCGTGCGCTCCTGCGTTACGTGTGTTTATGAGGGGATGGAGATAGCGACGACGTCGTCACGCATCAGAGAAACGAGAAAAACAAACCTTGAACTTTTGCTTGCCAATCATCCGAAAGAGTGTCTTTCCTGCCTGCGCAATAAGAACTGCGAACTGCAGACTCTTGCAGCCGATCTTGGTGTAAAGGAGGATCAGTTTGCGCGATCCAAAGAGGTCAGTGCAATGGACGAGACTTCTCCGTCAATCACAAGAGATCCGAACAAGTGCATACTCTGTGGCAGATGCATTGCGGTATGTCAGAATGTTCAAACAGTTTCGGCAATCGGCCTTTCCGGGCGGGGGGTCAAGACAAAGATTTCGACCTACTTTGAGAAAGGCCTTGGCCATGTTGCCTGTACATACTGCGGTCAGTGTGCGTTGGTCTGTCCTACCGGGGCAATTGTTGAACACGATGATACGGACATCGTCTTCGAAGAGATCGGCAATCCGGAGAAGGTCGTGATCGTCCAAACCGCTCCGGCGATCCGAGTCGGAATCGGTGAAGCGATGGGGATGGGATCGGGCATGCTCGTCACGGGCCAGATGGTCGCCGGTTTACGACGCCTCGGTTTTAACAAAGTCTTTGACACGCAGTTCGCGGCAGACCTGACTATCATTGAAGAGGGACATGAGTTGATCAACCGCATAACGAACAATGGTGTCCTGCCCATGGTTACCTCCTGTTCACCCGGATGGATAAAATTCGCAGAGCATTTCTTCCCTCATGCACTCGGACATCTCTCAACGTGCAAGTCTCCACAGCAGATGTTTGGATCAATAGCAAAGACGTACTACGCCGCGAAGATGGGAATCGATCCAAGAAAGATCGTCGTTGTTTCAATTATGCCGTGCACCGCAAAAAAATATGAGGCGAAGCGACCCGAGATGACCGGTGCGTTCAAGTACTGGAAAGAAAGGAGGGCATGGTCTGACGACGATATGTTTTATGATGTCGACTATGTACTGACGACGAGAGAACTTGCGAGGATGTTCAAGGAAACGGGAATTCAGTTTGCGCATCTCCCTGCGGAGGAATTCGATAACCCGCTGGGTGAATCAACGGGAGCGGCTGCGATTTTTGGGGCGACAGGTGGCGTGATGGAGGCGGCTCTGAGGACGGCGTATGAAGTGATGACTGGGAAATCATTGGAGAATCTCAATTTCGCTGCAGTGCGAGGGATGGAAGGAATCAAAGAAGCGGAAGTCGACATAGACGGCAGGAAGGTAAAGGTGGCCGTCGCCCACACATTGAAGAACGCGCGCAAACTTCTTGAGCAAATTGAGAAAGGGGAATCTCCGTACGCGTTTATCGAGATTATGACATGTCCGGGTGGCTGCCTTGGTGGTGGCGGTCAGCCGATCCCGACCACATTGGAAATCCGGAAGTTGCGGGCGGAATCCATCTATGCGGAAGACGCAAGAAAACAGATCCGCAAATCACACGAGAACCCGGAGATTCAGATTCTCTACAAGGAATTTCTCAAGGAGCCGCTTGGAGAAATATCCCATCATCTTCTCCATACCTCATATAAGAAGCGCGGGCTTTTTGTTTGGAAGTCAGATGGTGACAAGCTTGAGGAGGCGGACGCGCTCGAAAGTAACCTGTGATCCGTTGGCACAACAATACCGTTTCTCCCGGCCCAAAATGGTCGGTTCTCTGATTTGGTAAGCACCCCCCGTTCCTTTTCAGGAATGAGAAATCAGGTCTTTAAATCCTTAATTATTACTGAATACATGCCAGAATCAGGCATTTCATACATGGAACAGCATTTGCCCTGTTACTCTCATGTAACCAATTGTTCAAACAAAGAACTCAAGTTATTATGAACTTTTACTGCGAGTCATCGAATCATGGAACAAATCCCCAAACGTAAACACGTAACAATCGACGGAAACGAAGCAGCGGCTTACGTTGCCCACAAACTCAACGAAGTTATTGCCATCTATCCGATCACGCCGTCGTCAAACATGGGCGAATGGGCAGATGAATGGTCGGCACAGGGCCGGAAGAACTTGTGGGGAACGGTCCCTTCGGTGACGGAGATGCAGAGTGAAGGTGGTGCAGCCGGAGCAGTTCATGGTGCCCTGCAAACAGGGGCTCTCTCCACGACGTTTACCGCTTCCCAGGGATTGCTCCTGATGATACCGAATATGTACAAGATTGCAGGCGAACTGACGTCAACAGTGTTTCATGTGTCCGCCCGTTCTCTCGCAACACAGTCCCTCTCCATTTTCGGTGATCATAGCGACGTGATGGCCACACGAGGGACGGGGTTTGCAATGATGTGTTCAAACTCCGTGCAGGAAGTAATGGATTTTGCATTGATTGCCCAGGCAGCCACACTCGAAGCTCGCGTTCCGTTCCTTCATTTCTTCGACGGTTTCAGAACGTCCCATGAAGTCATGAAGATCGAACAATTGAACGATGATGATATTCGCGCCATGATTGATGATGAATTGATTCACGCGCACCGTTCACGCGGTCTTTCTCCCGACCGTCCGGTGATGCGGGGAACAGCGATGAATCCCGACGTTTATTTCCAGGCACGCGAAACCGTGAACCCGTTCTATGCAGCGTGTCCGGCCATTGTGCAAAAGGCAATGGATAAGTTCGCAAAGGTTGTTGGACGTCAGTATCAATTGTTTGAGTATTTCGGTTCGCCCAACGCAGAGCGTGTCATTGTGATTATGGGTTCCGGAACCGGTGCCGTTGAGGAGACGATCTCACATCTCAACAGCAAAGGCGAGAATGTTGGCGTCTTGAAAGTACGATTATTTCGGCCATTCTCAATTGCAGCATTTGTTCAAGCACTCCCGAAATCCGTCAAGACCATCGCCGTCCTCGACAGAACGAAGGAGCCCGGAGGCGCGGGCGAGCCGTTGTATCAGGATGTTGTGACCGCAATCGCCGAACGGCACAGTTCCGGAACGCTTCCCTTTGTATTCCCAAGAATCATCGGCGGACGGTATGGACTTTCTTCCAAGGAATTTACGCCTGCGATGGTCAAAGGCGTCTACGATGAGATGAAGAAGACCCCCCCGAAGAACCATTTCACCGTCGGCATCAATGACGACGTCACGCATACAAGTCTCGAGTATGATGCGGATTTTACCACGGAGCCCGACGATGTCGTACGGGCAATGTTCTATGGCCTTGGTGCTGATGGTACAGTTGGAGCGAACAAGAACTCCATCAAGATCATCGGAGAGGATACTGATTTCTTTGCCCAGGGATATTTCGTTTACGACTCAAAGAAGTCAGGCTCAACAACGATTTCACATCTCCGTTTCGGTCCGCGTCCCATCAAATCAAACTATCTGATTGAAAGAGCCAACTTCATCGCGTGCCATCAATGGTTCTTCCTTGAAAAATTTGATGTGTTGAAGAATGCAGTTCCGGGGGCAACTTTTCTTCTTAACAGTTACTTCGGCCCGGACAAAGTGTGGGATGAACTACCACGCCAAATCCAGGAACAGATCATACGGAAGAAGATCAAGTTCTATGTGATTGATGGCTACAAGGTTGCCCAGGCAACCGGTATGGGTGGTCGCGTGAATACTATTATGCAGACATGTTTCTTTGCCATCTCCGGCGTACTTCCGCGTGAACAGGCGATTGATGCGATCAAGAATTCAATCAAGAAAACATACGGGAAGAAGGGCGACCAGATCGTACAGCAAAACTTTGACGCCGTGGATCAGACTATTGCCAACCTTTTTGAAGTGACAATACCTGAACTGGTGACGAGCACTCTGGAGATGCCGTCCGCGGTTTCGTCGAAAGCGCCGGAGTTTGTTCGCAATGTCACTGGCGTAATCATCGCCGGCATGGGTGATTCGCTTCCGGTCAGCGCGATGCCGATTGACGGGACGTTCCCGGTCGGGACAGCCCAATGGGAAAAGCGCAACATAGCTCTTGAAATTCCCGTCTGGGACACACAGGTTTGCATACAATGCAACAAGTGTGCGATTGTTTGTCCGCATGCAACCATCCGCATAAAGGTATATGATCCCAAGGAGTTAGCGGGCGCGCCGTCCACGTTCAAGTCAACTGACTACCGCGGCCCCGAATACAAGGGGATGAAATATTCGATTCAAGTTGCCCCCGAAGATTGTACGGGATGCGGCATCTGTATAGAGATTTGCCCCGCCAAGAACAAATCGGAGACACGACTCAAGGCAATCAACATGATGCCGCAACCGGCTATCCGCGACCAGGAGAGAGAGAACTACGAGTTCTTCCTCAACCTTCCCGAGGTGGATCGGCGCGGAGTGAAAATGGATTCGGTGAAGGGGTCGCAGTTGCTTCAACCGTTATTTGAATACTCCGGTGCGTGCTCGGGTTGCGGTGAGACGCCGTATCTCAAGTTGGTGACACAGTTGTTCGGCGATAGAATGCTTGTGGCAAATGCAACCGGCTGCTCATCCATCTATGGCGGCAACCTTCCGACCACACCGTGGACAAAGAACAATGACGGTCGGGGCCCGGCGTGGTCGAATTCACTCTTTGAGGACAACGCTGAGTTCGGCATGGGTATGCGTCTCACTATCGACAAACACACAGAGATGGCGAAGGAGCTCGTGCAGGTCCTGGAACCGGTGATTGGAGCCGAGTTGGTGAATGCACTTCTCACAGCCAGCCAAGCTGATGAGGCCGGTATTTACGAACAGCGCCTGAGAGTTGAGGAGTTAAAGAAGAAACTGAAAATGATCACCTCTCCCGAAGCAAAGCAACTCGCGACTCTCGCCGACAGCCTTGTGAAGAAGAGTGTGTGGATTGTTGGTGGTGATGGCTGGGCGTATGATATCGGCTTTGGCGGACTTGACCATGTGCTCGCCTCGGGAAAGAACGTGAACATTCTCGTGCTCGACACGGAAGTGTACTCCAACACCGGCGGCCAGATGTCCAAGTCCACGCCACGTGGCGCGGTAGCGAAGTTTGCAGCGGGCGGCAAGCCGCGCGCGAAGAAGGACCTCGGCCAGATCGCAATGACCTACGGTAATGTCTACGTTGCAACGGTGGCCATGGGTGCGAACGACATGCAAACCATCAAAGCATTCCTTGAAGCGGAAGCATACGATGGCCCGTCACTTATCATCGCATACAGTCATTGCATTGCACACGGCATTAACATGGAAAAGGGGATGGGCAACCAGAAAGCCGCGGTGGAAAGTGGCCATTGGCCGCTGTACCGCTACAACCCGACGCAGGACGCCAATGGGAAGAACCCGTTCAAACTCGACTCCAAGGCCGCGAAGATCAAGTTCTCTGACTACGCCTATCTTGAGACGCGTTACAAAATGCTGACAAAGAGCGATCCTGAAGCGGCGAAAAAACTGATGGAACTTGCACAGGAAGATGTCAACAAGCGATGGGAAATCCTTGAAGAGATGGCAAGGGATGGGAATGGAACCGCGCAAACGATTGTTCCACCGGTGCAGCATAACTAGTGGTGAGGCGGAAGCTTCAATAGGATAGAGTATGAGACTTCTCACAAGTTTAGCCATAATGTCAATCATACAGGCCGGATGCTTTGTGTTAACAGCAACGGCACAAGATGATGAAGATACTTCTTACATCAACGCGTTCCGCCAGCATGCCGAGCAATGGAGGCAGGCCTACAACATCAAAGACTCTTCCACACTGTCATCAATGTACGCGGATGACGCGCAGTACATCTCGGCCCATGTTGCCGGATACATTCTGCATGGCCGCGACCGTGTCATAGAGAATTTCCAGAACGGGGCCAGGAGCGGAGGGTATATCGACACCCTCGAAGTGCTTTCAGTCAATTCTTCGTGTGAAATGGCAACTCTTGTGACCAGATATGCAGGGATGGCAGGGGGTGACAAGGTGAATGGCCGGAATCTTCTCGTCTGTAGGAGAACAAAAGGCCGGTGGCTTATTGTTACCCACATGACCGTTGTCCGAGACTAACAAGAGAAGGAACATGAATCAGGCTATTCAGGATTTCATCGGCTGTAAGCGTATTGCGGTTGTTGGCTATTCACGCGATATCCGCAAGTTCGGCACCTATGCGTATGCAGAACTACAAAAACGCGGCTATCAAGTCTTCGCTGTTCATCCCATAGAAAAAGAAATCTCCGGCGTAAAGTGTTATCCCAATCTGCAAGCGTTGCGCGGTGAGATTGATGCTGTCTTGATTTCCATCCAACCGAAACTGGTAGTGCCTATTCTGGAGGAAGCTTCGGCTATCGGAGTGAAGAATGTCTGGCTGCAACAAGGCGCTGAGTCCGTTGAGGCGCTTGTGGCTGCGGATCGTCTGGGACTTGGCATTGTCGCAAAGAAGTGTGTACTCATGTATGCTCCGCCGGTGCGATCGTTCCATGGCTTGCATCGTGCAGTGATGAGACTTGTCGGGAGACTATGAGATGACGGTGAGTGAGAGGGCCCTTTGAAACGCATAGCAGTTCTCACATCGGGTGGTGATGCGCCGGGAATGAATGCTGCAATACGGGCAGTCACACGCTGTGCAATTGAACAAGGATGGGAAGTGTACGGTGTTCGCCACGGCTTCAGCGGGTTGGTGGCCGGACATTTCCAGGAGTTGACCGCACGTTCGGTTGGCGGGATTATTCAGCAGGGAGGAACGATCCTCGGCAGTGCCCGTTGCCCTGATTTTCAAACCGAGGAAGGCCGGATGTCGGCGTTGCGTGAGTTGCGCCAGCGGGACATCACCGGGTTGGTTGTCATTGGAGGCAATGGTTCTCAAACAGGCGCATGTGCGCTCGCGAAGATGGGGTTCCCCGTTGTCGGCGTTGCCTCAACCATTGATAACGATCTTGCGGGAAGTGATATCTCCATTGGTGTCGACACGGCACTCAACATTGCCCTTGAAGCAATCGACCGGCTCAAGATTACCGCATCATCGCACATGCGGGCCTTTCTTGTTGAAGTTATGGGACGTAAGTGTGGCTATCTCGCACTGATGACAGCTATTGCCGGCGGTGCCGAGGTGGTGGTGGTGCCGGAAATCGACACCACACCCGAGCAGGTGGCCCAAGGTATCCGGGCGGCATACGAGCGTGGCAAAGCGCATGCTCTCGTTGTTGTCGCTGAAGGAGCCACATACAACGCGGAGGCGCTCGTAAGCTATTTCAAAGAACACAGTGCGCGCGTTGGTTTTGATCTGCGCTCCACGACTCTTGGTCATGTGCAGCGCGGTGGCGCCCCGACGGCATTTGACCGGATACTCGCCACCCGGCTCGGTGCGGGAGCTGTTGCTGCGTTGGCGCATGGAGAAACAAGCGCTCTGGTCGGGATGGTGAAGGGAAGTATTGCAGTAACACCGTTCAGTGAAGTCGTTGAAATCCGGAAGTCCATTGATCCGGAACTGCTTCAACTGGCACGTGCACTTGACAAATAAACGGTATACCAATCAACTCAACATACGTGGTGAATGATGGACCTCTCAACAACATATCTTGGACTGAAACTGAAGAACCCGATTGTTCCTTCAGCAAGCCCTCTTTCGTATTCACTCGACAGTATGAAACGATTGGAGGATGCTGGTGCCTCGGCTGTCGTTATGTATTCGTTGTTCGAAGAGCAGATCGCACACGAAGCGGCAGAGTTGGAGCACTATCTCAGCTACGGCAGTGAAAGCTATGCTGAGGCCCTCACATACTTTCCTGAGACAAAGGAATACAATATTGGACCCGATCAGTATGTCGAGTTGGTACGAAAGGCAAAGGAGGAACTGGACATTCCTGTAATCGGAAGCCTGAATGGTATTTCCACGGGAGGCTGGATCAACTACGCCCGAAAGATTGAAGAAGCAGGCGCTGATGCACTGGAACTCAACATCTATTACATACCCACCGATCCGGACATTACATCAACTGATGTTGAAGACCGGTACCTCGAGGTGTTGCACGCGGTCAAACGAACGATCACCATTCCGGTGGCAATGAAACTCAGCCCGTTCTTCAGTTCAATGAGCAACATGGCGAGACGACTCGAGCTTGGTGGGGCCAGTGGACTGGTGATGTTCAACCGTTTTTATCAGCCCGATATCGACCTTGAATCGTTGGAGGTGAAACCCAACGTTGTATTGAGTACAACCAACGCGTTGCGTTTGCCGCTGCGGTGGATTGCGATTCTGCATGGAAGAACCAGGATGAGCCTTGCAGCCACAAGTGGCATTCACACCGCCGAAGATGTCATCAAGATGGTCATGGCCGGCGCGGACGTTACCATGATGTGTTCGGCCCTTCTGAAGAACGGCCCCGGGTACATCGCCCAAATTCTCACGGATATTGACCGTTGGATGCTCGATCACGAGTATATTTCCATTCAACAAATGAAGGGAAGTATGAGTCAGAAGGCCGTAGCAAACCCCGCGGCGTTTGAACGAGCGAACTATGTGAAGGCCCTGCATTCCTTCAAATGAAAAAGAAATTGACAAAACACCTGAAAGGACAGAACAATGGTACGTAAACAAGAAGCACTCGACTATCATTCGGTGGGACGCAAGGGAAAGATTGAAGTCGTCTCATCAAAACCGTGTCAGACACAAAGAGACCTCTCGCTTGCCTACACACCCGGCGTGGCAGAGCCGTGCAGGGAGATAGAAAAGAACCCCGATGATGCGTACCTCTATACGGCGAAGGGGAATCTCGTTGCGGTGATCTCCAACGGGACGGCGGTTCTCGGACTTGGCGACATTGGAGCGCTGGCCGGTAAACCGGTGATGGAAGGGAAGGGAGTGCTGTTCAAAAGATTTGCTGACATCGATGTGTTTGACATCGAAATGAATTCGCACAATCCGGACGACATCATCAAAGCAGTGCAGATGCTCGAGCCGACGTTCGGGGGTATTAATCTCGAAGACATCAAAGCCCCCGATTGTTTCTATATCGAAGAAACGTTGAAGAAAACCATGAACATCCCGGTCTTCCACGATGACCAGCATGGTACGGCCATCATCAGCGGTGCTGCCTTGCTGAATGCAGTCGAAATTGTCGGAAAGCAACTCAACCAGGTGAAGGTGGTGTTCAGCGGGGCTGGTGCTGCAGGGATTGCCTGCGCGAAGTTATACGAGAAACTCGGGGTGAAGCGCGAGAATATGTTGCTCGTTGACACCAAGGGGGTCGTGTTCAAAGGCCGGACTTCGGGGATGAATCCCTACAAGGAGTACTTTGCTGCCGAGACGAATGCCCGTTCACTGGCTGATGCCATGAGAGGTGCTGACGTCTTCTGTGGTGTATCGGTGAAGGACATCGTTACCAAGGATATGATCAAGTCCATGGCCGATAATCCGATCGTGTTCGCAATGGCGAACCCTGATCCGGAGATCACGTATGATGATGCCATCAGCGTCCGCAAAGACCTCATCATGGCGACGGGACGGTCTGACTACCCGAACCAGGTGAATAACGTCCTTGGCTTCCCGTTCATCTTCCGTGGTGCACTCGACGTTCGTGCATCGACAATTAATGACGAAATGAAGATGGCGGCTTCGTATGCGCTGGCGAAACTCGCGAAAGAGGACGTGCCTGATTCCGTTATGCGCGCATACGGCGGAAAGAGGATTGAATTCGGGAGAGACTACATCATCCCGAAGCCCTTTGACCCACGCGTTATGCTTTGGGAAACAGTGGCCGTGGCGAAGGCGGCAATGGACACAGGGGTAGCGCGCATGCCGATCACGGACTTTGAGGCGTACAAGGATTCGCTTGAGGCACGTCTCGGCAAGTCTCACGAAGTCATGCGCTTCTTCGTTCATAAGGCACAGAAATCGCCGAGAAGGATTGTGTTCCCGGAAGGCGAAGAAGAAAAGATTCTCCGCGCTGCACAGATCATTGTCGGGGAAGGCATCGGCCAGCCGATATTGCTTGGAGGCCGTACACTCATCACTCAACGGATCAAAGACCTAGGGCTCGATCTGGAGGGTGTGGAGATCATCAATCCATCGAAGTCGCCAAAGTTCGACGAGTACGTCACTGCCTACTACGCGATGCGGCAACGGAAAGGCGTGACGCGATTCGATGCAGAACGGCAGATGGCGACACACAATATTTTCGGTATGATGATGGTGCAACGGGGTGATGCGGACGGCTTGATCTCCGGCCTCACACAGCACTATCCTGCCACAGTGCGTCCCGCGATACAGATTATCGGTACACGGGAGGGTGTGAGGAAGGTTGCCGGGTTGTATATGATGATCTTCAAGAACCGGACGATCTTCATTGCCGATGCGACGGTCAACATTGAACCAACGGCGGAGGATCTGGCAGAGATTGCTTTGTTAACTGCCGAGAAGGTGAAACAATTCAATATCGTGCCGAAGATCGCCATGCTTTCCTTCGGGAGTTTTGGCGGAACGAATCATCCGCTGGCCGCGAAAGTGCAGAAGGCCCTGAGTATGGTAAAAGAACGGGCACCGCACCTTGCCATCGATGGTGAAATGCAGGCGGATGCGGCAGTGTCCCCCGAAATTCTTGCTGAACTCTACCCGTTCAGTCCACTGCAGGGAGGGGCGAATGTTCTCATTTGTCCGGACCTGACTTCGGCGAACATCGCGTACAAATTACTGAAGTGTCTCAGCGATGCAGTGGCTGTCGGACCGATCCTGATGGGGATAAAGAAACCGGTATATCTCCTTGTGCCGGGAAATGATGTGAACGATATCGTCAATATTACTGCGATGGCTGTTTGTGAATCGCAGCGATTGCGAGAGGAGAAGCTGGAGGCGAAGGAGCACACATTCGAGCTTCCTGTCCATGCGGAATAAGTGTGCGACCATAATTGAAAGCACGTCCTATGAGTATCATTTTCAGTCGTAGATGTGAATATGGCTTGCAGGCGGTACTGTATCTTGCATTGAAGAACGGGGGAACGAAGACTTCCGTTAAGGAACTCGTCCAGCACATTCAAGTGCCTTCGCCGTTCCTTGCAAAGATCCTTCAGGACCTTGCGCACAAGGGGATACTCATGTCCTCCAAAGGACCGCGCGGAGGGTTTGCGCTCGCCAAACCGGCCAACGAGATCACGATGCTGAGTATTGTGGAGGCAATTGACGGTACAGCGTTTACCAATGGGTGTGTGCTCGGGTTCATGGAGTGTACCACGGGAACACCATGCGCCATGCATGATGAATGGTCTGGAATTCGTGACCGGATTATTGGCGCGCTTGGCAATCAAGATCTCGGAGAGATGGCAAAGCGAATGCACAAACCTGAGTACGAAGGAGCGTTGAGCTAGGGGCCGTGTTCTTATATCGGTCTTTGTCCGAAATTGGCACGGGAATTGGCCTTTAAGGACATAAAGGGCGATGAGAATGACGAACGTGCTGAAGGGAAACCAGAAGGGCAATTCTCAGTCGGCCGGTTATCAGACTTGAAAGTCCGATTATGAGAATTGAAAAACTGGAACCCGGCGGAGATATCCCTCCGGACGAATTTGCGCCCGAAGTTTCGTTGCATAGAATAACCAAAGTGGAGAAGTCCCGGACAAGGAAGAAAATCCCACCCGGTTCCCGACGCCTCCTTCCGGATTTTTCCTCCGAACCTCACCGCGCAAAAAGATTTATATGGAGACTCAGGGAGGATCCGCAGTTCCTCAGATCAACAGTTCAGTTTACGTTTGCGCTCCTGTGTGTTTGGATTGGGATTGAGTTTTACCTGTTCATGCAGTGGGGGCTGTCAAGTGGAGATGCCCCGTTTTCCAGCCGCCCTCCCGGAGTCGAGGGGTTTCTTCCAATCAGTGCACTCATCAGTCTCAAGTATTGGATGCTGACGGGCATCATCAATAACATTCATCCCGCATCGCTGTTCATCCTGATTGCGATTGTCGCGGTTAGCATTGTGTTGAAGAAGTCGTTCTGCAGTTGGTTGTGCCCGGTGGGAACGATAAGCGAATCTCTCTGGATGCTTGGACAGCGGCTCTTTAAGCGCAATGTGAATGTTACGCGCTGGCTTGATTACCCCCTCCGATCCCTCAAATATATTCTTCTTTTCTTTTTTGTGTATGCAATCTGGCAAATGGATGTCTCATCGTTGGCGACGTTTATTTACAGTCCTTACAACAAAGTTGCGGACATCAAGATGTACTTGTTCTTTGCCGAGATCACCTCGTTTGCCCTGTGGGTGATTCTCGGGCTTGTTCTTCTCTCCGTAGTGATCAAGAATTTCTGGTGCCGTTTTCTCTGTCCCTACGGCGCCCTACTCGGGATTGTCGGGTGGATGAGTCCGTTGAAGGTCACACGTAAGGAATCCTCTTGCATTGACTGCGAGCTTTGCACGAAAGCATGTCCTGCAAATATCAAGGTGCATGCTGTTGCACGGGTGTGGAGCGATGAGTGCACAAGTTGTTTGCAGTGTGTCTCCGCGTGTCCCGTGAAGGATACACTCAATATGCAACTGAGCGCATCCCGCAGACCCGTCCCGCATTGGATGTTGGGAATTCTCGTTGCAGGAGTATTTGTGGCGATCACAGGGTTTGCGATGCTCACAGGTCATTGGCAAAACGCAATCAAGCAGGAAGAGTATCAGCGTCGATTCCAGCAACTTGATTCACCAAAGTATCAACACTTTCAAGGCAAGGTGCCGGAGTATGGGTCAGAGGATTGAAGCGTTTGGTGCCGGGGATTTTTATGATCGGCTTGCAACGGATTATGACCAGATGACCGATTTCGAAGGCCGGTTTGTCCGCGAACGATCCGCATTCAAGGCGCTTGTCGACAACCATTCCATTGCAACGGCCTTGGATGCCGGGTGTGGAACAGGATTTCATTCGGTTCTGCTTGCGCGGCTCGGTGTAGCAGTGACCGCTGTTGATCTCTCCGGGGCAATGGTGGAGAGACTTCGTCGACATGCTGCAGAAGAGAATCTCACAATCAAAGTTCTCCAATCATCTTTTCAGGAATTGCCGCGACGCATCAGCACGTCCTTTGACGCTGTGTTCTGCATGGGGAACACACTGGTGCATTTGCTGACCGGACATGAACTGCGGATGGCACTGAATGACTTCTGCGCGTTACTCAACCCCGGCGGACTTCTCGTCCTTCAGCTCTTGAACTTCGAACGGATTCTGGAACAGAGACCGCACATACTGAGCACAAGAACCACTGGCGCAACGATCTATACCCGTTCCTATGAGTATGAAGATCCGTTGGTCAGATTCAACATTGCGAGATCCAGGGAAGGGAGTGAACACGCGGACGAGATCATTACAACGACTCTGCGTCCCATACTTTGGAAGGAACTGTTTGTGATGTTGGGAGATGCGGGGTTTGAGAACATAATGGGTTTTGGCTCCATGTCCATGACGGAGTACGTGCCAGCAACATCCCAGGACCTTGTGGTATTGGCTTTGAAAAACACTCTCTGAGCTATCCCGGTGGATTACGAAAAGGGATTTCTATTGTGCTTTGCTTGTTCCAGGAGACTGGAGCAATAGGCACAAAAGCTATGACTTTTCATATCGAGTTCTTCCACATACGACGCTGCATGCATGACGCATGAATGCTGTGAGCAGTGCACGAGGCCCAGCGAGTGTCCGAGCTCATGAGTTGCTACTTTTTGCAAACGTTCCCGGACAAGGAGTGTATTTGACGGAAGTCCGTACAGCTCATTGCGGAATCGGTGATATGATACAACGGCAACATTCCCGCCCAGCGGGGCCTCGCCGAACACATATGTGAGTATGGGTATATACAAGTCATACCCTGTCACTCCGACGAGTTGCACCCCATTGTCTGCGTGCCGCGGTTTTGCGCTGTTGAGTTGAGCCAGGAAATGCAGAATAGCGGTAGAATTGTATTGCCCCCGCTGCACGTCGTAGAAACGATCAATGGCAAAGCGGTCCGGACAAATTCTTACCGGGACGCCGAACGTTTCGTGCAACGTCGAGTCCAAACCATCAAATACACCGGGGTCAACCTCTGCCAGCGGTTGTACCTCAATTGCCGTCATTGCGCTTTAAACCGTACTTCTGAATCTTGTGATAGAGCGTTACCCGGTCAATGTCAAGAATTGTGGCTGCGCGGCTTACATTCCATCCTGTTTCGGCGAGAACCTCTTTGATATACTTGTGCTCCACATCTTCAAGTGTCTTCCTGCCATTGATTCCGACTACAGATGTTCTCAATGGAAGATGGTCCTTTTCAATTGTCGATCCGACACTCACCACAACAGCACGCTCGATTGCATTCTCCAACTCACGCACATTTCCCGGCCATTCATACCCCTTTAGTTCGAGCATGGCTTCACGCGAAAACCCCTCGATCCTCTTGTTCATGGCACGCGAATATTTATCAAGGAAATGATGGGCGAGTTTTGCAATATCTCCCTTCCGGCTACGGAGGGGAGGGATATGAATTGGAAAGACATTCACACGGTAAAAGAGATCTTCCCGGAACGTCCCGTCCTTAACCGCTTGCTCAAGGTCTTTGTTCGTTGCACAAATCACCCTGAAATCCGACGTGAGCACATCGCTTCCACCGACTCGTGTGAACTGCTTTGTCTCAATGACGCGGAGCAAGTCCATTTGCGTCTTTGGGTCAATGTTGCCGATTTCATCAAGGAACAATGTCCCTCCGTCGGCCATCTCGACTTTTCCCTTCCTCCGGTACTGCGCACCTGTAAATGCCCCCTTTTCGTGGCCGAAGAGTTCACTCTCCAGCAATGTCTCAGTCATCGCGCCACAGTTTACCGTGACGAGAGAAAAGAACTTTCGTTGACTGGCATTGTGAATGGCCCGTGCTACCAGCTCCTTGCCTGTGCCGCTCTCACCGCGAATCATGACCGTGGTGTCCGCGACGGCAACGGTCTTCACAAGTTTCAAAACGTTGAGAATTTCAGGCGATTCTCCCACAATCTCATCCCCGCTGGTGAGTTCGCTGACTGCATCTTTCAACCTCTGATTTTCCTTCAGCAGTTCCTGTTCCTTGAGGATCTTCTCCACCAGATGATCAAGGTAATCGGGGTCAATGGGTTTGGTGATGTAGTCGTACGCACCATCCTTGAGGGATTTCACGGCGGTATCCACCGCAGCAAACGCCGTGATAATGATAACGGCGATATGTTTGTTGGTCTCCTTTACACGATGCAACAGCTCGATCCCATCCATACCAGGCATCCGGATGTCGACAAACATGATATTCCAACGATTCAATTGCAGTTTTCTTAGTGCGGCTGCGGCATTCTCCGCCACGTCAACACGGTACCCCTCTTCGGCAAACCACTTTGATAGTGATTCCCTCACAATCAACTCATCGTCCACGACGAGAATCCCGATCTCATTGTTGTTCATAATCCATTTCCTTTCTTATTCCGGAAGTGTCCGGTTGCGATGCATCCACTTCTTGCTTTACCGGAAACGTCAAGGTGAATGTAGTTCCTGCTCCCGGCCTGGAGTCCACGAGGATGGTCCCGTGGTGGTGCTGAACGATCCCATACACGACCGCCAGACCCAGACCAACACCCTTGCCTTCAGATTTTGTTGTGAAGAATGGCTCAAAAACGTGCGCCTTCACATCGTTGCTCATTCCGCATCCTGTATCACTTACGCGAAGGATGACCTTTTCGGGTTGCTGCTGTTGCACCTCGATCTTCAGCGTTCCACCTGAAGCTCCGGGGGAGTCCATTGCTTCGATTGCATTCGACATCAAGGCGATAAGCGCCTGTTGCAGTTGATTGGAATCTCCATCCATTACGACATCGTCTGCACGCGACACGATCACATCGATTCCATGCATCCGGGCGTGGTGGCTCATGAGCATAACGCATCGATCCACAACCGTGTTCAAGGAAAGAGCGCCAAATGATCCGCCCCGATGTCGCGCAAAGACGAGCAGGTTCTTCACGATATTGCCACAACGGAGCGATTCATCTGCGATGAGTTTCAGTTCATCATGCATTTGCAGAAGTTCTTTTTCCGTGAGGGTGTTTCGTTTCACCCTCTTCATCAACAGTCTTGCAAATGTCAGAATGCCTTCAAGCGGGTTATTAAGTTCATGGGCAACAGTCGCCGCAAGGTTTCCTAACGATGCCATTTTCTCCACTGTCACCATATGCCTGTGCGCCCGCTCCAGGTCCGCAGTTTTCTCTTCAACCTTCTGCTCGAGAGTTCGGGACCATTCTGTGAGTTCTTCCCGCGCCGCGGCGAGGTCATCCGTCATCCGGTTGAACGTTACAGCGAGCGTCCCGAGCTCATCACGCGATGTTGCTTCGAGTTTCTGATCCAGTTGGCCGGACGATACCAACTGCATTCCAGTCATCAATCGTTTAACAGGCCGGTTGATGACCATCCAAATGAAGCCCCCCGAAATCAAGGAGATCAACAGCACGGCGGCAAACGAAAGGAGGAGGAGCTGGTTTCTGCTTTGTTGCAGATGGACGTCCACCTGTGCAAGTGACATTTTTACGTCCAGCACCCCGAGGATGGTTTTCGATTCCGGGTGTGCATGACACGCGGCGTCTGAACATTGCTGTTCATTCCTGATCGGAGTGATGAGTCCGAGAACGCGATCACCGTTCGGTTTGCTGAACACACGGGTGAGCTGAGCAGGTGTTTGGGAGACGCTATCGAGATGCGAAGACGAATGACAGCTCACACACGCCTCGGCGTTCACGTCAACCTGGGTGTGCGTTTCATCCGGAATGGATCCGAAGATCACTTCACCCTGTTTGTTGTAAATGCGGATTCCCTCGAGTCCCGGCTCACCCCCGACCGAAGTGATGATGCTGCGAACATCATCTTTTTGATTGAGCAACATGCTGTGGCGCGTGGAGCGGGCGATGAGATCGCTGACGCGCGTCGCACTCATGATCACATTTTCCATAATGTGAGACTGCTGGATGTGGACCGCGGCGAAGGTCAACGCAAACAGTATGATCGTCTGTACAGAGACGATCAACAAAAAGAGTCTGAACGCGATTGTCCTTGTGAGTTTCATAACCATCCCTGAAAGACAAGACGGAACCTACCGTGTTGAATTTATTCACAATTCATGCCAGCAGGGCTTCACGGTGATTCCGTCCATTTGGGAACGAATATTCCTTTTCAGACCGAACAGTCTTTTGTCAACTCTGGTGACCGCCTCTTGCTTTTGTAGCAGGAATGACAAACACCGTCATCCCCGTGAATCTGCGGGGACAAAACCCGCTCCGGCACCCGGGAGCTCCACTGCCTCTGAAACGTGGTCAGCACCCGCCACATGGCCGTGTTCGACCTCTTTCCCGAACACATCGAAGTACCGGGCAACAAATGAGAACGCAACGAATCCAAACGCGGCGAGAGCTATGGTGATGGCAAGTTCCTGCCATGAAGGAATATATGTCCGCGTTTGCCACTGCTCCATGCTGGTGATGGCGGTATTCAATCTGTGGGCGACGAACCCAAGCAACACAAGAACGGAGGAATAGAACAGCCCGGTTTTACTCGTCCGGACTTTCTTGAACAGGAGCAGAGCGAAAGGAACCAGCACTCCCAATACGACTTCGCCAATGAACATCATGCTCTGGTACGTTGGTTCAAACACGTATTGTAATGCATCCCGATTCACCAGATCCTGAATTCGTACAGTGAAGTACAGAGCAAGCACGACTACCACGACTTTCGCCAACTGGGAGAGCAATGGCAGTTCTATTTCTCTCCCGAAGGCTCGCGCTGAAAGGAAGGATTCGAAGATCGTCATGCACAACCCTGCCGCAACGCACGAGATGATGAAGAGAAACGGAATGACGTTGGAATACCAGAGCGGGTGCATTCTGCCTGGGATGATAAGGAACAGTGACCCGAGGGAAGACTGGTGGAGAGTAGAAAGAAGCACACCCGCAACGACCAATGGAATAGTGATTGCCTTGACGACCTTCAACGCTCGCTTGAGCCGGAAACGCTCAAGAATCACGGGGCTAAACTCCAACGCGAGCACCGTGGTGTACAGCATCACGCACCAGGCAACTTCGAACATCACCGATCTTGGGTTCCAATAAATGAGTGCGTGCCAGATGGCCCACGGACGCCCGAGATCAACCATCAGGCCTGCAATGACAAGCAGATATCCGAGAAACGCTGTAAGAATGGTTGGTCGGAGAATTGGTCTGAACCGCTCAATGTTGAAGATATACACTGCCGCCGCGATCGTGAATCCGCCTGCTGCGAGTCCGACCCCAACCAGAATATCGAACCCGATCCATAATCCCCACGGAAATGTATCTGCGAGATTAGTTGTGGCCCCGAGGCCGAGAGTGAAGCGCTGGATCGTCGCCACAAGTCCGGCCACCATCAACGCCACGGCAACTACTTTCCAAAAAGTTATCTTAAGAAGTCCAGGAAATTTCATGATCATCACCTTGTGTTAGTATTTGCTTGATCGTCTTTTTTGCGCAACTCCTCGGCTTCGAACCTCGCTACTTCTGTTCGACGTGCGGTGATCCAATGAATGCCGAAGAGTACCACGCTCGCTGCAACCGTGTACTTCGGAATTTGTGAGAGCACGCGCCACGAGAGATTGGGAATCGGCTCATTTGGAATGTTCATCGGGAAACCGAGCTTCTCAAACGGTATGGCAGAGATGTACAGGACGGAAGTTCCCCCGGCCTCTTTCAGTCCATAGATGTAGTTCACATACTGTCCGGGATTCTCGTCGATGCGTTTTCTTGCTTCCGTGATCATCTCATCCCGATCACCGAAGGTTGTCGCTCCGAACTGGCACGCTTCAGCGCATGCTGTTGGCTGACCTGCAGTCACGCGCTCATAGCACATCTTGCACTTCTGGACTCTTGGCGCAAGACTGCTCCATTCATAGCGTGGGATCTCAAATGGACATGCCTGCATACAGTACCGGCATCCGATGCACTTCGACTCATCGTAGACAACGGCACCGGTTTCTGTCTTAGTGAACGCTCCCACGAGACAGGCAGAAACACACGTCGGCTCGTTACAGTGCATACACAGTTTGCGCACATGGACTTCGTCATTCTGGAAGCTTTTCAACACGGTGTATCGGGTTGAGGAGAGCTCCTGCCCATCCTCCTGGGGAAGACCGTTTGTTTCTGCGCAGGCACGTGTGCATTCGCCACACCCCACACACTTGGTGATATCGATAAGCAACGCTTTTGACGTACTCATTGGCCGATCTCCTTGTGATCAGACTCTTGTGCTTTGCGTAAGGTCGTGAACGTGTGACCGAAATCCTCCCAGATGCGATCGTCAAGCTGCTGGAGAACGCCGTCGACCGGCAACCCGCCCTCCTGTAAGGTCACCGGCTGTCCCTCCATCTCATTCATCGCAATAAAGTCCCGCACCAATACCACTTGTTCCCGCAACCATTCCATCGGTTGGCGGATAATGTATTGTCGTGATGCTGCAATATCATCTACCCTTGATTTCAAACGGACAAGCCATCCCTTTCCATACGGATCAGTCATTATGAGCGAAGGGTCTCTCAGAACATCAGGGTTCGGCTCGACAACTCCACCGGCAACAGGTGTTGCCAGCCGGAATGATCGGCCGTTCGCACCCATTGAAAAATCAGCAAAAGAGGGTCTCGTCGTCTCTCCAGCGGGTGGGACGGCGATTGTTTCAACTACTCCCATCAGCCGGCTGAGAAACCCGTCAATCCCCAGCGTAATTGTCCCATCGTGGTTGGTCCGCATCCACATATGGTTGGTAGCGAGTTCGACATCCTGCGGGAGGTGACTCGGGAGTTGGAAAGGCCGTGGCCGCGATGTCGCCTGGAATGGCTTTCGCACCGCGACAGGCCGGCTACGTTTTTTTTGAACAACGTGGTCGATTGCCAGGAAAGTAATCAGTGTGCACAGCACGAGTAAGACAGTCATGGTAGTTCTCCTCTATGATTTCAATTTCTTTTCCGTGACTAACGAACCGTCACGCACATCGACATGGAAAAACTGGCGAGCGATGCTCGACCACTCTTCGTCCGAGCACTTGTCAGCGAGATTCTGCAACAGAACACCACCCTCCTGGAACATCAATGCGGGTGTTCTCGAAAAGAACCTGAGAAGTTCAGCGCGTTCCATATCCTGCCATTTGATAGCCGCCCTTCCAGTGAAGAGATTGTTCAATTGGAAGTTGAGTTTGGTTGGCCGCACTTTGAGCAGCCATCCATCACCATAGGGGGAGCTATTGACAAGTGCAGGGTTGTTCTTCACCATTTCATTTTTTTCGATTACCCAACCGGTCACCGGACTTCTCATGGGCACCACTCGATTACCATGCCGTACGACCCATCCAACCTCCCCCTGGCGTACGCGACGAAGCAACCGTGGGAGCCTCAACTCATCAACGGCCCCGATGACTGATTGCCCGAAATCATCGATCCCGATAACAACATCTCCATCCCGGGTCTGTCTCATCCATGTATGACCCGGATGCATGTAGCGTTTCACCATCACAGGTTCAGGATGGGCTTCAGGTTTTTCTTTTGCCATCATTCGGATGAGAATGATGACCGTCGCAGTGATTATTGCAAGTATAAGCGACATGGCAACCTCCTTTGGGTTTCTGTTCACCTCTGTCGAAGAGTAATAGTCCCAAGAAGTTTGCCAGATCACTCACGGGTTTTCAGCGGTGTAAACTCGTGCGACACAATAGGTTGAAACCTGTTGCAAAAACGAACATGTGATGAGATGAAACAAGAAGTTGAATAACACAACAGCGCCTTCGGCTGAGAGTCGGGATTTTAGCTGGATCTGGTTGTTATCAATGGAGTTGGAAGTGTGTTGAAAATTGAAGCGAGAATGTGTAAGTAATCATCACTTCCAGACTGGAGAGTCGCTGATGCGGGAACAAAGTCAAGCCACGCTCATGTTGCCCCACCGGACGGACTTTACACCTCCGAAAGTAACTGTTGAGGTTTTCAATACTGGCATCCAATTCGCCCCTTATTTCTCACAACTGAGAACCTCCACCCATGATTGAGATGCAATTTCAGCGTTTTCATTGCTTTCTACCTCGGCATGTGCTTTGAATCTATGAAGGGTGTTGATTTGACAATACAACGGTTGATCTATCAGGTGATGAAAACCTTTACACTCATACTGACACTTGTCTTCTCTTCGAATGTTGGACCGGATCTTCTGGCCCAGGACAACAATCAGTGTTTGACCTGTCATGGCGAGCATGCCCTTTCTATGGAGAAGAGGGGAAAGTCAATTTCCCTTTTTGTGAATCCGCCCGCATTCCAGAAGTCAGCACACGGTGATCTCGAATGCGTTGGATGTCACGAAGGACTTTCTGGCGACGAGATTCCGCATGCAAAGAAGATCAATGCGGTTGACTGCATGAGCTGCCACGACAGCCAGGGGCTTACCCACTACAAGGAGAGCGTCCACGCACTGAAGAAGGCGAATGGATCTACTGCGGCTACCTGTGCGGACTGTCATTCAAAGCACGCGATTCAGAGAATCTCTGAAAAGGATCCACATGCAAGGCAAGAATTTGGTATTGGGGTCTGCGCGACGTGTCACGGTGATCTGAAAAACAAGTTCATGGCTTCGGACCATGGTAAGGCCTTCAAGGCCGGCACAAAAGGGGCTCCGGCTTGCATAGACTGTCATGGCGAACACGGGGTCCAGTCCGCGATGAATGACTCTTCGACCACAAACCACAAGCAAGTTGCGGCAATGTGCTTGAATTGTCATCTGGACAATCCCGACGTACGCGCGAAAGTCGGGCCGTCTGCCGGGTTTGTGTCGAGCTACGAGCAAAGCGTTCATGGCCAGGCTGTGCAACATGGGAATGATATGGCTGCAACGTGTACTGACTGCCACAGCAGTCATGAGATGCGAAAGGGTTCCGATCCCGTATCAAAGGTTGCAAAGAAAAATATCGCATCCACATGCGGACAGTGTCACGGCGATGTTGAAGAGCAGTACAAGTACAGTGTCCACGGCAAAGCGGTTGCTGCCGGTATTGGGGCTTCAGCGACGTGCACAGATTGCCATGGCGAGCACAACATTCTTTCTCCAAAAGACGACCGTTCACCCGTCTCTGCCAGGAACGTCTCTGTGCAGGTTTGCTCTCCCTGTCACGCATCGGTCAAACTCAACGAGAAGTACGGGCTCGCCAGTGACCGGTTCCAGAGCTTTGCCGATAGCTATCATGGGCTGGCAGGACGGGCGGGCGATGTTGAGGTTGCCAATTGTGCCAGTTGCCATGGTGTTCACGACATCAAGCCTTCTTCGGATTCCACTTCAAGGATCCATCCAAAGAATCTTGTCAACACGTGTGGTTCATGTCATCCCGGGGCGAACGAGAATTTTGCCCAGGGTTCTGTGCACGTGATTGCGACGTCCGGCCAGGACAGGGTGCTGTATTTCGTTTCCACCTCATACATTATCCTGATTATTGTGACGATTGGAGGGATGTTCTTCCACAATCTTCTCGACTTCATCAGGAAATCAAAAAGAAAACTCATGGAACGGCGCGGGTTGATCCATCACCGACCTGCGGAAAACCGGCTGTACCTGAGGATGTCATTAGGCGAGAGGATTCAGCACGGTACATTGCTCGTCAGTTTTACAACGCTTGTTCTTACAGGGTTTGCACTCAGGTTTCCGGATGCCTGGTGGGTAGCACCTGTGCGCGATATCAGTCCGATGATGTTTGAACTCCGAAGCCTCAGTCACAGGATTGCCGGTGTTGTAATGGTACTCGTGAGTCTCTATCATGTCTACTATGTTCTTATTGTCCCGCGAGGCAAGCAACTCCTGCGCGATATGCTTCCCGAACGGAACGATCTTACGGATGTGATTGGCGTTTTGAAATACAATCTTGGGATGGCTGCCGTGAAACCGGGGTTCAAGCGCTTCAGCTACATTGAGAAAGCGGAGTATTGGGCGCTCATCTGGGGGACGTTCGTGATGGCCGCAACCGGATTTATCCTCTGGTTTGACAACACGTTTATAGGCCTCTTCACCAAGCTTGGATGGGACGTTGCACGGACCATTCATTACTACGAGGCCTGGCTAGCAACACTCGCAATCATCGTCTGGCATTTCTACTTCGTGATTTTCAACCCGGACACGTATCCCCTCAACCTCGCTTTCTGGAAGGGAACGCTCACTGAGGAAGAAATGCGGGAAGAACATCCCCTGGAGTTGGATGAATTGAAGCGAGAGGAAGAATCGGAAAAAGAAATAGGCGGGGAGAGTTAGAAGTGAAGGTCAACGGAAAAAAGGTAGTCCCTTTTTCATCCTTTTGGACTATTTCCAGGAACTTGGAAAGTCCCTATTGTCTTGTCATAGATGGTAGTATGGCAAATCAGTGAATGACCATTTCAATATGATACTTGTGGAGCGGGCAGTTCTTTGTTACATTAGCTGCGGTTGCTATGAGTTCCACCCGTTCTTTTCTTCGAATGCTCCAACACTAACACCAACATTTGCATAGGGAGAAAAATGAGATCAACCATGCAGTTTATTGCAGTCATACTTGTTACTCTCGTCGTGGTAAGCGTAAGTGCTGCGGACAATAAGTTCACGGGCGCCAAGATGTGCGCCGCGTGCCACAAGGCAGGTAAAGGCGGAACTGCTTTTGCCGTTTGGGAGAAGAGCGCCCACGCACACGCATTTCAAACATTGCTCAGTGATGCCTCAAAGAAAATTGCAAAAGAAAAGGGTTTAAAGACGGCACCCAGTGAAAGTCCGGAGTGTTTGAAGTGTCATGTCACCGGCGGCGGTGCTGCGAAGAATATTGAGGCCTCGTTCAAGAAGGAAGAAGGCATCACATGCGAAGCATGCCACGGGGCGGCATCCGGCTACAAGATGCTTCACAGCAAGGGTGATCTTGCAAAGTCAAAAGCGGCAGGAATGGATCCCGGGCAGAAAGATGCGAAATTCTGCGTTACCTGTCACAACGCTGAGAGTCCCTCACACAAATCAGCTTTCAAACTCGACGAGATGTGGTCGAAGATAGAACACCCACTGCCGGCAAAGAAATGACTTGATGCGTGAAACCCGGCCGGTTGACGTCACCCGGCCGGGATTTGTTTCATCGGTGTGTTTACCACGGAGTCCCACTTGAAGCGCCGATTTCCGGATGTCATCTACAATCCCATCAGCATAGTAGGCGCAGCACTCGCAAGCGTCAGCTTTGCAACCATTCTCTTTCTAACGCTGGTCGATATTATGCAGGAGCACCCCCCCGCATACATCGGCATTATCTCCTATGTTGTCCTTCCCATACCGTTGATCATCGGTCTGGCGCTCATCCCGATTGGCATTCTGCGCGAGAAATCCCGTTTACGCAAGGGATTGCCCGCCAGCCGGATGTCATTTAGTATTGATCTGAACATTCCAAGGCAACGGACTGCGGTGACGCTCTTCGCAGGTGCAACCGTTATTTTCCTGTTATTCACGGCGTACGGAAGTTACAGGACATTTGAATGGACGGAATCAGTCGAGTTCTGCGGTGAAACTTGTCACTCAGTGATGGAACCGGAATTCACTGCATACTTGAATTCTCCTCATGCGCGGGTAAAGTGTGTGGATTGTCATGTCGGATCCGGAGCGGATTGGTACCTCAAGTCGAAGCTCAGTGGTGCGTACCAGGTGTATGCTGTTCTGGTGGATAATTATCCCCGTCCGATCCCGACGCCGATAGCGAACTTGCGTCCGGCGCAGGAAACATGTGAACAGTGTCACTGGCCGTCTCACTTTGCAGGTGAGAAGAAGTATGTCAACACGTACTTCAAGTCCGACGAACAGAATACGCGTTGGACGATTGCCCTTTTGATGAAGACCGGTGGAGGAAGTGCCGATCGTACTCCGACGAGCGGTATTCACTGGCATATGAATATCGCCAATGAGATTACCTACGTCGCGACGGACAGTCAGCGTCAGACGATTCCATGGGTGAAGGTTAGAAATCAATCAACGGGTGAGGAGACCGAATATCTCTCGTCGGATGCAACGGAGTCGATGGACCATTTCAGGCAACTCCCATCCAACAGAGTAGACTGTATTGATTGTCACAACAGGCCGTCGCACATCTATCGTCCACCTGTCCGCATTGTGGATCAGAGCCTTGCACTCGGCAGAATCAGCACGGATCTTCCCAGTATTCGGGCAGCGTCCATTCAGGCGTTGACGGAACCCTACACGTCAACGAAAGCAGCGATGGACAGTATCCCGTTGTTGATGGCCGGATTTTACGCGGATCAGTATCCCGCTGTTGCGAATGAGAAGAAGGAGTTGATCAAGGCTGCTTCGGAAGAGCTTAAAACACAATTCAGCCGGAACTTTTTCCCCGGGATGAAGGTCAACTGGAAGGCATATCCCAACAACATCGGACATATGACAGACATCGGCTGTTTTCGATGCCACGATGGGAAGCACGTCAGCGCCACGGGCAAGACGATCTCAAAGGATTGCAATAGCTGTCATACGATTCTCTATCAGGGCAGCGATCCTGTTCCGACAACTATGAGTATTGCTGGATTGGAATTCCAACACCCTGAAGACATTGGTGAGATCTGGAAGGAAATGAACTGCAAGGATTGTCACACCGGGCAGTGAATTAAGGAATCTCCTGATTGCAGGTTTGATAAAAGGCAGGTGTTTCCCTTATGATTGTTGAGAATGAGCCGCATGACTGTCCGGGGAGTGTTGATTTAAGATGGATTTGGCTGATTCTCCTGGCGTTTCGTTGGCACACGGCTTGATAATATCGAGACAGCATTTTGATTATCCATCGAGAGCGAATCAAACCTATGAACGCTGATACTGCATTCTCGAAGAGTTTCAAACACATTCTTCTTCTCCTTGCCCTTTCTTTTGGCTGTTCATCGCTTTCAATCGGGCAATTGGTCAACGGTCGTTTTATTACATCGGTGTATTCCTGGAAGCAGTATGAAACCGTGGACGTGTCGAAGACATTTACTCGGGGATTTCAGTCCGTCCTCCTTGACGTTGCGCAGAACGATTTCAGCCTTCATGGCCACTTCCAGGGAGCGGTGATGCTGCAAAGCAAGCTCGATGAGCTTCCGGACTACCGGCTGTATTACGGTTATGCACAATGGAGGAACATCGCTGATGTCGCCGATCTCTCCTTTGGCAGGGTACCGTTCTTTGCCGGTGTGGGTTCGGGAACGATAGACGGCGCGCTGGCAAGATTCCGTGTTGCGGAGAATGCATGGCGGTTGACGTTCTACGGAGGCGCGAATACTCCTGCGGATATGACGGTGAAAAAATGGGGCCCTCTCAAGAACAACTTTACCATCGGCGGGCAGATTCTGACGACGGCTGTTGAAGACTGGCGCTTCGGTCTCAGTTACATGAACCGACAGCGTGAGAGTCCGGGCTACTGGACGCTTCGGTCCGACTCGCTGTTTACTCCATTCGCCCTCTACATTGATCCGAATCAGGCGAAGGAACAGTATGCAAGCGCCGATATCTCCTATTCCCTGAACAACATTAACCTTCGTGCTCTCTGCGATTACAACATCGACTATGAGAAGACCCAACGAGCACTTGTGAGTGCCCGCTACTATCCATCAGATGACTGGATTGTCAGTGCAGAGTACATCCACCGGGCCCCCCGATTGATGTCGAATTCCTTCTTTGCGGTCTTCAATGCGCACACGATTGATGAGATAGAAGGTGGTGCGGATTACACGGTGTTACCTTCCGTTCGCGTGTTTGCCCGCGGAGCGTACGTGCAATATTCTGGCGATAATAGTTTTCGCTACACGGTGGGTGTAGCCAACGACTACGCTTCCGCCAGTTACCGGGGAAGCACGGGATATGCCGGGGAACTACACTCCGTCTCATTGCAGGGATCGTATCCTCTGTGCGATCGGATGTTTATTCCGACTGCCGGTCTTTCCTTCAGTTCGTACAAACTCAGCGAGGCTGACAACACGGAAGACATGCTTGCGGCTACTCTTGGTTTGATTGCGCGCCCCTTGCAAATGCTCTCCATTGACATTCAGGGACAGTGGCTGAACAATAAAGTGTATAAGAATGATGTACGTTTGTATGCCGGATTGAATATCTGGTTCACCGAACGTCTGAACTGGTTTGAGTGAGAGGTTCGAATGGTCCGTAAATATATCCTCTTTGCGTTCACGCTGATTCTGGGTCTTGTTGTTGCGACGGTGACGGACCTGCGCGTCATGGCAGGCAATACGAAACCCGACATTCCCGAAGACCATCCTTCGGGTATCAAGTTCTCGCACAAAACACACATTCAGGATCTGGGGGCTGAGTGTGCAACATGTCATCCGTCAAGCGCGACGAGTAAGTTCTCGGCAGACAACCTCAGAAGCACACATGATCAGTGTACAACATGTCATGAGGAACAGCTCACCAATGATTGTGCATATTGCCATACGGATCCGGAAAACATCGTAGCCCGTCCGGCTGCCGACAGAGAAGTGATCTTCTCGCACGAAGGCCATCTCGCAATGACCGGCGTTGACTGCGCAACGTGCCACAAAGGATTGAATGAAGCGGGTCTGTCAACCGCAAAGCACCTCCCTGATATGGCAACGTGCAACACCTGCCACAATGATCGGAAGGCCACGAATACCTGTGAATCGTGCCATACGGATTTCGTTACGCTAATTCCCACGGACCACAAACGCTCGGATTTCCTCCGCACACATCGAGACGAGGTACGGCTCGGCAGTATGCAGGCCTCATGTCAAACATGTCACAGTGAGACGTTCTGCCAGCAATGTCATCAGGGGGCCGGCCTGAAAGCGTTCCGTCAAAAAGACGTTACAGTGGAGCCCCGTCCAAAAACTTCGACGAAGGATTCACCAAAGCGAACGACATTGCAAAATGTTCACGAATTGAACTATCGTTTTACGCATGGTATTGATGCACGCGCAAAACAGTCCGACTGCGCTTCGTGCCACTCGACAGAAACATTCTGCTCGACATGCCATGAAGCGGGCGGTAACGTTACGCAAGGAGTATTTAAACCAAAGTCGCACACGGTGCCGGGCTTCACAACCTTGGGCAGGGGAACCGGTGGCGGACTTCATGCCGAGGAAGCGCGCCGTGACATCGAGAACTGCGTAAGCTGCCACAACGTTGAGGGCCGCGACCCAAGCTGTATGACATGCCATACTGAGTCAGGCCACGTACGATGAGAGATAATGTCTGAAACACGAAACAAACACTCGCAGGAGAATTAAACATGAAAACCACAACTGTATTGCTTCTTGTCTCGGTGATTACTGTTATGGTCCTTGTCGGATGCGAAGGTCCTGAAGGACCTGCCGGTAAAGACGGTACCAATGCTACAGTCGATTTGGAAGGTTTTGCCCCTGGGATTAGGTGCGCGACGTGCCACGACGCTGATTCAGACACAATTTATAATGTCGCAGGTCGGGTGTTTCAATTCAGTTCTTCTCTTCATGCCACAGGTGGAGCTTCAGAGCGCAATGGCGCCACTTGCTCAGGGTGCCATTCGACTGAAGGTTTCATTGAGAGAGGACGGGGGGGATTCCAATCCCAAATGGCATCCGAAATTCTCAACCCAAGTCCTCCAGGTTGCTTTGCCTGTCACTCTCCTCATGCCCGGGCGGATTTCTCATTGCGGACTCAGGCACCTGTTACTATTGCTTCGTACATAGAAGGAGTTCCCGATGCGACGGTCGATTATGGCAAAGGTAATCTCTGCTTGCAGTGCCATCAGACACGGCAAACATCGCCGATGAGCCCGAAGCCGGATCCGACAAAGACCGCCATCACGGACACGATCGTCATAACATCCAGCAGATGGTACCCGCACTATGGTGTCAATGGACAGATGTTGGGCGGTACGGGAGGATTCAAATTTGCAGGCTATACATACACTGGAAACTCAAACCACACTGCCAACCTCGCAATCGAACAGGAAGGGTGCATTGCGTGCCATATGGCCGAGCCAACAGGGACTCAGGCCGGAAAAGGTGGAGGGCACACGTTCAAAGTTGGGTACGAGTTTGAAGGAACGCCCGGTGTGGTTCTTACGGGCTGCAGAGATGCAGGCTGCCATGGTTCTTCCTTTGCGTCTGTGAACTATGCCGGTGCGACTACGGCGCCAGTTGGTGCACAGACCGCCATTAACGCGAACTTGGATACACTACGGCAGCTGCTTATTGCGAAGAACTGGCTGAACCCAACAACCGATCTTCTCCGTGCCAGTGCGTCGGCCCCATTGCGTATTGCCCCCGCAGCAAAAGCCGGTGCGATTTACAATTATTACTTTATTGAGCATGAAGGAAGCCATGGAGTGCACAACACGCGGTATGCATATGAACTCTTGCGGTCTTCAATTGCCGAGTTGCGAGCCCCATAGTCTTGGCAACACTATCTAGAAAGAACTTCAGTGCCATGAACACGCGATTAACATACAAGATCCTGGTTGTTCTGATGACCACGTTGGGGTTGTCGGGTTGCGCGGAAATCAAGACGGATTTACCGGCGCCGACGAACCCGGGTGTTCAAATCCATGGAGAGGGATGGGCAAATCCCGCAGCGAGCGACTTTCATGGAAATGCTATTCGGGCCAACAACTGGGATATGCAGTCGTGCCAGACGTGCCATGGCGCGATTTACACGGGGGGGATATCCGGCAGTAGTTGTGTCCAGTGCCATACCAACAATGCCGGGCCTGAGAATTGCGCGACATGCCATGGCAGTTCTAATCCGGCCCCTCCGCGCGACCTCATGAAGATGACAAGCCCCTCGGCGCGGGGCGTTGGTGCTCATCAGATTCACCTTACGGGTGGCACTCTTGCAACGGACATTCCGTGTTCAGAGTGCCACACTGTACCGACGTCAACATATGGTTCCCCGAGTCACATAGACGGTTCCGCGGGAGCTGAGTTGACATTTCAGGGTCCGCAGGGCATCCTTGTAACCGGAGGTGGAACACGCGTCCCACATCCATCTTACGATGCAACGACACTCACATGCAGCAACACATATTGCCATGGCAATTTCTCTGCGAGCAGGTCCACCGCACCGATTGAATATCAGTACGCGTATATTGATACTGCAATTGTCGGGGCAAACTACTCTCCTGTGTGGAACGGTGGGTCAGACCAGACGACCTGTGGAACATGTCACGGTTCTCCACCAGCGGGACACATCGCTCCCTTCCCGGTGACGGCATGTGGCAACGCCGGGTGCCATCCCGGAGTGGTGAATGCAAGCGGGAACATTGCTGACAGATCAAAGCATATGAATGGCAGGATCAACGTGATGGGTATTGAGCGAAATTTCTAGTCTGTGTTGATGCTTCAAGAACTGTTCGTACTTCGTACAGGTTCGAAGAAATCAACGGAAACAGTGAGCGGGAGGATCAACATTCGCGGTGCTGAAGGAGAGTTCTAGCGTTTAGGAAGATGTATCCGATGAAATTGCAAAAGGCACCTGAGTGGTTCGGGTGCCTTTTGCATTTAATAGCCCTGTGGTTGGCTGTTCGTTCTGCCCACCCGGCTGTGGATCCATGTGGAAGAACCTTCTCGGTTGATTTCTCGATGACGGCTTTCACGCCCGGGTATTACACGCACGACTTGCTTTCACGTTCCGGGTAACACTGCTATTGAGGGCTCTATTCTTAGTTCCCAATCCACCTTTTTGTCCGAACCATCTTGTATTCTCTCAAGCTTTATGACATAGCTCATAAACAATATTTGCACGCTCTCTCTAACTTCTATCACAATGGATGACCCATGGTCCCTGAATCGCTCCTAAAAAAATACAGCTCCCGTCTCGTCAAACTCAAGAAGAATGAAATCCTCTTCCAGGCCGGAGATGCGGCCACGAATTTTTTTATTGTAAAGAGCGGCAAGATTAAAATGGTAAAGTACAACGGTGAAGGACGTGAATTTGTTCAAGGGTACTTTGTTGATGGCCAGAGCTTTGGTGAACCTCCATTCTTCAACCACATACCATATCCTTCTACGGGAGTTGCCGTTGTCGATAGCGAAGTCTGGATGTGTCCGTACAGCTCATTCACGAAGTTGCTGCGGGAGAATGTTGAGATCCATCTAAAGGTGACAGAAGTACTCAGTGGTCGACTGGTGTACAAGTCCATCATGCTTTCCGAGTTGGCGGGTGAAGAAGCGGGGCATCGTCTCACTACGCTTATCGAATATTTCCGCCGGGAGGACGGGGTTTCACCGACTGAAATGTACAAAGTGCCCTACACCCGTCAACAGCTTGCGGATATGACAGGATTGAGAGTCGAGACAGTAATTCGTTGTATTAAAGGGATGGAACAGAAAGGGACTCTTCGTCTTACAGGTGGAGGGAAAATCTTGTGGGGAAAATCATCAATACGGACCAAGAGGGAGGGAAAAGT
>CAZIHJ010000001.1:82477-96176 GCA_964538485.1 uncultured Chitinophagales bacterium
CAGTTCACGGTGCCAACCATCCGGAGGTTGTCGGGATTGCAGCGGGGTTCGCACGTGTAGCCACGGAGTTGCAGCATCATATGATGAAGGAGGAGCAGGTTCTTTTCCCGTATATCGACAGGCTTGTCGATGCATCAAACAAATCCGCACCTGTACAGCGACCGCCATTCGGTACTGTGAAAACCCCGATCCGCATGATGGAGACTGAACATACGGCGGCAGGGGATGAGTTGTACGAAATCAGAAGTCTGTCATCGGGTTACACTCCGCCTCCTGATGCATGCACCACTTTCAAGGTGACATACCAGGAGCTTCAGGAATTCGAGGAGGATTTGCACCGGCATGTCCATCTTGAGAATAACATTTTGTTTCCGAAGGCTATTGAGTTGGAGGAGAGGCTCTTTTCAACTGCTGTATAACCCGGATTCAATCGTTCTTTTCTTGTATTCCATCACACCTGTTGCCCCTTTCACGAGTATTACTCGTGTCTGCGCACCTCGAATATCTGCCTCTCTCAGGATAATTTGATGGATCCTGTTCACACTCAAGAACTCTTCTCGTTTTTGCGAAGGCAAGGCACTTGGTTCGCAGTTTTGCAAAAGAATGGGTGTTACCACCGATGATTTTCACTCAGAACGACCAGTCTTAGAGGACAAAAACGTCTTATTACTGGCATAACGATTGCCGCTCTGGAACTGTCCGAATGCACAAATGATGACCAAGAGACACTCCATACAAATCCCCGATATTGAGTTCTGGAAGAACCTCGTTCCATGTCAGATGGGTTGCCCCATCCACACCGATGCCGGGAGATATGTACAGCTCATCGCAGAGCAGCGATACGAGGAAGCCTACCTCACAGCACGATCACCCAATCCTTTTGCCAGTGTGTGCGGTCGTGTATGCGCTGCTCCGTGTGAGGATTGGTGCCGACGTGGCAAGATCGACGCGCCTGTCAGTATCCGGGCACTGAAGCGATTCGTCACGGAGAAGTACGGCGTTGAGTCTGTCGAGCCCGATAAACAGAACGAACTGTTCAATGGTGCGCAGGAGCCGGGTAACAAGTGGCCGTGGCATCTGCCGACACAGGTTGAAGTCCGAAAGAATATTGTAAAGAACAGGAAAGTTGCTGTCGTGGGCTCGGGGCCATCGGGACTCTCGTGCGCGCATGACCTCGCTCTGATGGGGTATCAAGTAACAGTATTTGAGGCGACGAACGTTGCGGGCGGAATGTTGCGCCACGGAATACCCGAGTACCGGCTTTCACGGAGTCTCATCGACATGGAGGTCGAGAAGATTACTTTCCTCGGTGCCGAGATCAAATACAACACTCCGCTGACGGAGAAGTTCGGCATCAGCGAACTCAAGGCGCAGGGGTATGAGGCCATCTTCATTTCTGTGGGCACGCAGAAGGGGCGCGATCTCAATATCGAAGGGAATAACCTCGACGGAGTCGTCAAAGCAATCGACTATCTGCTGAATATTAACAACGGCTACCGTGTAAACCTTGGAAAAAAGGTTCTGGTGATTGGCGGAGGGTTCGTTGCCTTCGATGCGGCGCGGTCCGCGTTACGTGGTGGACCGGATGAATCGTCACCTGATATTCACGAGGCGGTGGATGCTGCACGCACTGCGATGCGCGGCGGGGCATCAGAAGTGCATGTCGCAAGTCTGGAGTCATTCGAAGAAATGCCGGTGCTGCGGACGGCACAAGGCCATGACGAATTTGAAGAGGCGAAGCGGGAAGGGATTATCTTTCATCCTCAACGCGGGCCAAAAAAATTCTTTGGTGAGAATGGAAGACTGAAGGGTGTTGAGTTCATCGGTGTCAAACGGACGTATGATGAAAACGGACGGTTCAATCCTGTATACGACCAGGAATACTCCGAACGGTTTGAAGCCGATTCAATCATACTTGCTATCGGGCAACACGCCGATCTTTCGTTTGTCAAGCCGGCAGATGGAATTGAACTCACCCCCGCCCGTTTTGTCAAAATCAACCCTGAGACTCTTGCGACAACCGCGCCGGGGGTGTATGCGGGTGGCGATGTTGCTTTCGGCCCGCGCAACATTATCGACGCTGTTGCCAATGGAAAAAGAGCTGCTCTCTCGATGGATGAGTTTCTCCGTGGGCAAAAGCCGGAGACCTATTACAATCTTTCTATTGAAAAGATTCCAACGCGTCGGTTCACACGGCCAGAGGACTATGAACAGCGTGAGCGTGAGGCTCCGCCAACAATTGCCCTGAATCGCAGGACCGGGATTTCTGAGGTCGAATCCGGATATACGGAAGAGCAGGCACGGACACAGGCAGAACGATGCCTGGCATGCCACATTCAGACCATTTACGATGCAGAGAAATGCGTTATGTGCAACCGTTGCGTCGATGTCTGTCCGGAGTATTGTCTGAAACTCGTTCCGCTTGCCGGGCTGGATGTTGATGAAACCACAAAAGCACAATTGCTCGAACACTACAACATTGATCCGTTCCAGCCGGCTTCAGCAATGCTGAAAGACGATGATACGTGTATTCGGTGCGGATTGTGTGCGCTTCGTTGCCCCACGGATGCAATGACTATGGAAGTATTCTATTACGAACAGAAGGAGGTGGCATAGCTCCATGAAACTGTTTACGAAACCAGATTCCCCTTCTGAAGCGAAGAGAGATTCCACATCAAGCGTAAACCGGCGTTCGTTTCTCCACAGACTCGGCTTCGCTGGCATGCTGGCAGGACTTGCCGGGTTTGGCTTTCAAACAGTGCGATCTCTGATACCAAACGTGCTCTACGAGCCGCCACAGAAATTCAAGATCGGGCTCCCCTCATTGCTTGCCGAAGGAGTGACATTCCTTGAAGAGAAACGACTGTATGTGTTCAAGGAGGGGAAGTCGTTTTACGCTATCTCGGGTTCGTGTACACATTTGGGATGCACGGTCAAGTACACAAAGCTCAACCAGCCAAAGCAGGTTGAACTTGATGGGGAGAAAAAAACCGTTCCGTTTGAATTCCACTGCCCTTGCCACGGCTCAAAATTCTATGCCGACGGAACCAACTATGCCGGACCGGCGCCAGGGCCGTTGCACTGGTACAAGCTTGAAGTATCGCCGGACGACGGGCAACTTGTTGTGAACTTGAACGATGAGGTCGATCAGAATTTCAGACTCACAGTTTAACACGGAACAGAGGAACTGAAGATGTCACTCGCAGAATCAACCAAGAGATTGTACAAGAAACTTACCTGGACATGGAATCCCGGCAGCGACAAGGAGTCCGGTGATGCGATCGTCAAGAACCTGATGCTGCACTGGTTCCCCAACAAAGTCTCGAAGAAAAGCCTCTCGTGGAACTACTCATTCTATCTTGGCACAATCTCATTTGTCCTGTTCATGATTCTTGTGTTTACTGGTGTCGTGCTGATGTTTCTGTATGTGCCGTCAGTGGAACGGGCCTACGGTTCAGTGAAGGATCTCGAGTATGTCGTTTCGTTCGGTTGGCTGTTGCGCGGACTCCACCGCATTTGTGCCCATCTGATGGTTGCTGTTGTCTTTCTCCATATGGTGAGAGTGTTCCTCACCGGAGCGTACAAGAACGGAGGCGCAGTTGGAGCAAACCGTCCCTTGAACTGGATTATCGGGGTTGTACTTCTGCTCGTTACACTCCTTCTCTCGTTTACTGGATACCTGCTTCCATGGGATCAGCTTGCGTTCTGGGCAATCACCGTAGGAACAAACATTGCGAGCGCAGCGCCACTCGTCGGCAAGTGGATTCGCTTCTTCCTCCTTGGTGGCAGTGAAATCGACCAGAATGCGCTCATCCGGTTCTATGTCCTTCACGTGTTTTTCCTCCCCATGGTGGTGCTGTTTCTTTTCTCATGGCATATGTGGCGTGTAAGGAAAGACGGGGGCCTGGCTGTGGTTGACCATGAAGCCCGTGAACAGCGTGCGGAGAATGTCGCTCCAGTCAAGTCCAAAACGTATTCACTTCTTGGTATCACTCAAGGTGCAACCGTCCATGTGAAGAACACCATGGTGGATGAGGAGAAAGACTCCATCCCTGCAACACCAAATCTGACGCGAAGGATCTGGCTTGTCACGCTCTTGACGTTTGTTGCCTCGGTGATCCTGACAATCATTTTCCGGGCACCACTTGAGACCGCCGCCAATCCATCGGTAACACCGAACCCGGCAAAAGCACCGTGGTATTTTCTTTGGCTGCAGGAGATTGTTACGGATACAACCCTCAACCTCGGATTCTTCACGATCAATGGCGCGTTGATTGGTGGAATCCTATTGCCGGGCATTCTCGTGCTGCTCGCAGTCTGGTGGCCGTATCGTGACAAATCCGGAGTCGATGCAGTGGGGGTGTGGTTTGCGCCCGAACGGAAAAGACAGAATATGGTATTCCTTCTTATCTGTCTGTTCATCATCATCTTTACCATCATTGGTACGTTTCTCCGCGGACCCTACTGGAATTTTTATTGGCCGTGGGAGTCGTGGCCTGAAATGCCGGTGAAGTTCTAAGGAGCTGAATTCAGATTACGGATTCGAGGATATTATGGACCACAAAATCGCGAAAGAGAAACTCACCTCAGTAAAGAAAGACAAACTGTTGCTGAGTATTGTCGGGATCGCCCTATTGGTACTGATGGGATTTATTTTCTATGGTTATCTAACTCCTGAATGGAAGGGTTATCAGTCGGAGTTCCGCGATCTTGTGGAAGAGAAGTTCGGGGCCGACCGGGCGGCATCCGTGCAGGCGGGCCTGCAGCAAGTCTATGTAAAAGAGCTTGACAAGGCGGACAGGTGTATCACCTGCCATCAGGCGTATGAATGGAAGGGATTAGAGAATGCCGCAGAGCCTTTCCGAACACATCCCGTGGACATACTCGAAAAACACCCGGTTCAGAAATTTGCCTGTACAACGTGTCACGGCGGCCAGGGCCATGCAACCGACATGGAAAGTGCTCATGGACTGATCAAGGACTGGGAAGAGCCGCTTCTGGGCAAAGAGCTTGGGGAGTTCTACGTCCTGAATGACAGGAAGGCGCTCATGCAGATGAGATGCAACACCTGCCATCGGTATGACAAAGAAACGAAAGGGGCAACATCCATCAACAGAGCAAAGGAACTTGTGACACTGAAGGGGTGCAGGGCGTGCCATGTCATTAACGGCAGAGGCGGCACTGTCGGTCCTGATCTGACATGGGAAGGCATGAAGAACCCCGAACAGTTCAACTACGAGCGCATCAAGGGGTTCTATTCGGAGTTCACCTGGCAAGCCGCACACATGAAGAACCCCAAGGAGCTCGTGCCTGAGACCGTGATGCCCAACTTCAACTTCTCAAGCGCCGATGCACAAGCTCTGGCAATGCTGGTAATGAGTTGGAGGAAGGAGAAGATCCCTGTGGAGTACATCCCGAACAACAACTACCGGGATGTGCCAACCAAAGAGGAGACCGAAAAAGAGGAGCGCATGCTGAAAGGCCCGGGTTCGTTTTTCGTGAAGAAGAACTGTTTTGTCTGCCACTCGGTCTCGACGCTGGGTATTGATGCAGCAGCTCAAATTGGTCCCGACCTTGCAATCGCAGTTGAGGATGTGCAGGCACGGTTCGGCCGTACACTTGACGATTTCCTGGCGCGACCCACCGGCACAATGGAGGTTGTACTTTCAACGATGATTACGCTTACTCCCGAAGAGCGGCAGGAGGCGGTTGACAAGTTGCGCCTGGCGTACGAAATAAAACTGCAGCAGCGAAAGCAGGAAGAAAAGCATGTTGCCCAAAAGCCTGCCTCAAAGTAATATAATATAATCTCTGCAACAGATAGCGCAGGAGGAACACAATGAGAACAACACATATTGGCATATTCATCATTGTTTCTTTGTTTCTGTCGGGCGAGGCTCGATCGCACTGTGATACGATGAATGGACCGGTAGTGAAGGACGCAAGGCTTGCATTGGAGGAAGGTGATATTACGCCGGTGCTGAAGTGGATCAGACATGAGGACGAAGGAGAAGTCAGGGCACTCTTTGAGAAGACTCAAATTGTCAGGGGAAAGAGTGCGGAAGCCATGTGGCTTGCGGACATGTACTTCTTTGAAACAGTTGTGCGCATTCATCGTGCTGGCGAGGGTGTTCCATATACAGGTTTGAAACCCGAGGGAGTGTCAGTCGAAGCAGGGATTGAGGCTGCCGATCGTGCCCTGCAAACTGGAAACGTCGGGGATGTTGTCAGGAAACTGACAGACGATATTGCCTCCGGCATTCGCACGCGGTTCGAGCATGTTCAAGAGGCAAAGAAGCAAGCTGTTCATTCTGTTGAATCAGGCCGGTCCTATGTCGCCGCATACGTTGAGTTCATTCATTTCGTCGAAGGTATTCATCAGTCGACTCTGGTTCGTGAGTCCCACAACATCAACACTCAAGACACACATCGAGACACACACTAACGGTAAGCATGGGTTAAGTACTTCAAACACTACACAAGGAGAACAATTATGGAAAAGAGAATTCAATTGCTGGCGCTCATTGTGGGGATGTTGACCACTCTCATCAGTTGTGGCGGCGAGAAGCAAGGTCGCGGTGGTGCCGGCGCACGCTCCGATGTTCAGGAAGCGGCACTCAAGACGTATGTTGCGCCGGGCGATATGGACAAGTACTACAGCTTCAAATCGGGTGGCCATTCCGGACAGGTCTATGTCTACGGTGTCCCGTCCATGCGACATATTTCAACGATCCCTGTCTTCACGCCTTATCCGGCAACGGGGTATGGGTTTGACAAGGAAAGTAAGGAGATGCTGGGCGGATTCACCTGGGGTGATGCCCACCACCCGTCATTGAGTGAGACCAACGGTGACTATGATGGTCGCTGGCTCTTTATTTCAGACAACGCGAATAATCGCATGGCCCGTATCGATCTGCGTGATTTCAAAACGAAGCAGATCTTCGGACCAATCCCGAATGTTTCCGGAAATCACTGTTCGTCCTTCTGCACCGAGAATACCGAGTACATTCTTGCCGGATCACGATTCTCGATCCCGCTTCCGAGAGGGACGTTTGAAAAGATCGAAGACTATGCAACGAAGTTCAAGGGCATTGTGGCGGGCATTGCTGTTGATAGCAAAACCGGAACAATGTCATTGGGATGGGAAATTGTAATGCCGCCCTTCAACTACGATCTCGGCGATGCGGGCAAGGGTCCGAGCAAAGACTGGGGCTTCTGGACATGCTACAATAGTGAAAGAGCCACGGGCAAATTGGAAGTCACTTCAACACAAAAGGACCGTGACTACGTGGTCGCGGTGAACTGGCCTGCCGCCGAAAAGGCAATCAAGGATGGCAAGTTCAAGATGATTGGTGGAGCAAAAGTTATAGACCCGAAGGATGCGGAGGGAGTTGTGTATCTCCTTCCCGCTGCCAAGTCCCCGCATGGAGTTGATGTGAGCCCGGATGGCAAGTACATCATCGCAAGTGGAAAGCTTCAGAGTATCACCACCGTATTCAACATCGAGAAGATGCTAACGGCGATCCAGAAAAAGGACTTTACGGGGAACGAGGATGGGATTCCGGTGCTGAACTATGACGCCATAAAAGATGCGGAAGTCAACGTCGGCCTTGGACCGTTGCATACACAATTCGATGATAAGGGGTTCGCTTATACATCACTGTTTGTTGAGAGCGCAATTGCAAAGTGGAAGCTGGGGACATGGGAAGTCGTCGACAAGATTCCCGTTTCCTACAACATTGGCCATCTGTGTGCTTCAGAAGGCGACACAAAGCATCCGACCGGCGAGTTTCTTATTGCTCTCAACAAGCTCTCACACGGCCGTCATCTAAGCGTCGGTCCGTCTCAACCCGAGGCTTCACAGTTGATCGACATCTCGGGCGAGAAAATGAACTTGTTGTATGATGCGTTCACGGAGCCTGAACCGCACTATGCACAGATGATCAAAGCCGATAAGCTGAACCCGATTGAAGTGTATCCCAAAGAGGAGAACACGAATACCAAGGCGATCTGGGATGTCAAGGATGCAAAGGTTGTTCGCAATGGCAGGAATGTGGAAGTCTATATGATTTCCGTCCGTTCAAGCTTTGAGCCGAACACGATCGAGGTCAACAAAGGCGACAAGGTCACGATCTACATGACCAACATCGAACAGACAACCGATGAGTTGCACGGCTTCGGGCTGAACGAGTATAATATCAATGTTGTCGTTGATCCTGGTGAGACCAAAACGATTGAGTTTATTGCCGACAAACAAGGCGTGTTTCCATTCTATTGCACGAACTTCTGTTCGGCGTTGCATCAAGAGATGCAGGGATATCTCCTTGTCAAAGGGGGCGGGTCGACAACCTCGGTGAACAAAGAAAGCGGCGGGAACATCGTCTCCAGGTAGCAAGAAATGGGATTGACTGTGGGGATGTTCAATGAAGAACGTCCCCATGGTGCACAAGTGTTGTGAAAGGATGGCATGGGATGCAAAAGTACCTTGAAAAAGCATCATCATTCTTCGAGACGCCGATTGATCTTCGCAGTAGAGTCATCATACTCCTTGCAGCGGTGTTATTGCTTCCAACGTTCTTCCTGCCGCTGTGGAATATGACGCTCTACTCGAATCAGTTTCCCGATGGGTTGGTGCTGAACATTTATTCCTCCAAGCTTGAAGGAGGACAGACGCCGAACAGAGACGACTTGAAAGAGATCAATTCGCTCAATCACTACATCGGCATGAGGGCATTAAAAGAAGACGATTTCACAGAGTTCAAATGGATTCCGTTTGTCATTGGCGGTGTCATGTTGCTTGCTCTGCGTGTTGTGGTATTGGGGAAGATGTCGAAACTCGTCGATTTGTTTGTGCTGTTCACGTATTTTGGTCTCTTTTCACTCTGGACGTTCTATCACAAACTCTATCTGTACGGACATGAGCTTGATGCAACGGCGGCTGTAAAGGTCCCCCCCTTCACACCACCGCTCTTCGGCCATACGACAATGGCGAACTTCGAAGTGTACAGTTACCCGGATTACGGTTCGTACTTCATGGGAGTGTTGCCCTTGCTACTTCTTATTGCCATGTGGTTGTCCCGCCAGTCGTGGTTAAAGGCAAAGGGTGTAAGGACAGCATGAAGTCGACGCGCATCATCCTGATCATGCTCTGTGTATGGTTGCTCGACATCCCTGTCGGGCTGGCTGGCTCATTCAATCTCCAATCTGCAATAGCCTCAGCCAAACCGGGTGATACGCTCTTGATTCCGTCTGGTACCCACGTTGGTAATCTCTTGATTGATAAGCGCATGGTATTGAAGGGGGTCGATGCCCCGGTGATTCGTGGAGAGGGGAGCGGCAGCGTCATTACCATCACTGCTGATTCTTGTGTCATCGAGGGAGTTGTGGTTGAGCATTCGGGGGCAATGCTTGTGAATGAGGATGCCGGAATTCTCATCAGGTCCGATGGCAATCGTGTTGAAAGCAATAAACTGCGGGATGTGTTGTTCGGTGTCTATTTGTATCAGGCCGAACACAATACCGTGGCGAACAACCACATTGCAGGGCGCGCACAACTCGAGGTGGGCGAGCGAGGCAGTGGTATTCATATCTGGAACTCAAAGCTCAACACGTTCCTCGGGAACATCATTACCGATGTGCGGGATGGCTTCTACATCCAGAATGCGAGTTTTCTGCATATAGAAGGGAATGAGGCATTCAACGTTCGCTACGGATTGCATTATATGTATGCCGACTCGAATGTCTTTCTGAATAACAGGTTCTACGACAATGTTGCCGGTGCCGCCGTCATGTATTCCAGAGGAATCACGATGCGCGGGAACACCTTCATGCACAACCGTGGCTTTGCTTCGTTTGGGATTCTCTTTCAGGACTGTCACGGTCTTGTCGCAGATTCAAACATCATCAGTGACAACGTTGTCGGGATGTTCTTCGAGGCATCCACCGACAACCGGTTCCGTCATAACGTTATTGCACAGAACGACGTTGCTCTGCAGATGTTCCAGAATTCCATCAACAATACATTCGTGGAGAACAATTTCATTGATAATATCAACCCTTTGACAATTGTCGGAAAACGGACGGAGACACACTGGCACGAGAACGGTCGCGGTAATTATTGGACGCAGTATGATGGATACGATCTTGATGGCGACGGCGTTGGTGACGTGCCGATGAAAATTCAAGACCTGTTCAATTATCTCGAAGGCCGGAACGCGAACACACGACTTTACCTGTATAGCCCCGCCTCGCAGGCATTGGCTGTTGCTGCAAAGGCATTCCCGATTCTTGAACTCACTAATGAACTTGATCTCTTTCCGCTGATGCATCCCGTGCAAATCCTGAGATCATCTGATATGCAATCTTCACGAGCCAACTCCGCTGGAATGCCGGTGTCGGTTCTTGTCCCGCTTATCTGTGTTCTCGCTTTTGGACTTGTATATCGCCAATTGGCCGGGAGGGGGCGACGATGATTCAGGTGGCGCATCTGACCAAACAGTATGGAAAGTTCACGGCGGTGGCCGATGTATCGCTGACGGTTCAGCAGGGGGAAGTCTATGCTCTTCTCGGGCCAAACGGAAGCGGCAAAACAACAACACTGAAGACCATCGTCGGGTTGACGATCCCGAGTAAGGGGAAGATTCTCATCAATGGTCTGAATACAATGGAACACCCGAAGGTCAACCGGCAACTATTGAGCTATCTCCCGCAACGTGTTGTGTTTCCGGAGAATCAGACCGCCCGGGAAATCGTCACATTCTACTGCCGGATCCGGAAGCTGCCGATAGAACGGGCCAAGGATGCACTGGAGCGAGCACGATTCAACGGTTTCTCGGACAAACCTGTGGGAGAGTTTTCCGGAGGAATGATTCAACGTCTTGGACTGGCAGTTCTCTCCCTGGCGGATGCACCAATCCTTGTGCTTGATGAGCCGACGGCTAACCTTGACCCGCAAGGCGTAAAGAGGTTCCGGGAATTCATCCTGGGACAAAAAGAGATGGGAAAGACAATCATCTTCTCGACGCACTTGCTGGCAGAAGCGGAACAGTTGGCGGATCGTGTCGGCATTTTTGTAAGTGGCAAGCTGGTTGCCGACGAATCGGTCGAGAGTTTGCAACGGACACGTCTGGCAACACAGACCATCGAAGACCTGTATCTCCATTACGTTGGGAGCAAAGAGAATGAGTAGACGAAATCTGGCCTGGTTAGTTCTTGCAATACTGGGTGGCTGCGCGGCGCACGATATGAGGCCGGTGGATATTTATCCCGAGGATATGTGCTCCAACTGTAAAATGGCGTTCTCTGATCATCGTTTTGCATCTGAGATCATCAACGATCAAGGCGAGGTTTTCAAGTTCGACGATATCGGCTGTATGCTCAAGTTCAGGGTGTCCCACGGTCAGGAAGTGATTACGGCAACGTATCTAAAAGACTATGATACGAAAGAGTGGATCCCATACGAGCGATCAACGATAGTTGAGACAGACATTGAGACACCGATGGGTTCGGGAAAGGTTGCGTTTGCCGATTCGGTAAGGGCGAGGGAAATCCAGAAACAACATCCACCTGTGAAAGTGTTGACCTCAAAAGTGGGGTGTGGGATGAGTTGTTGTGACACTGCGAAGGATTGACGGGCGATAGTCGGCACCAATAAGCAGAGGAACGCTGTATGGATTTTGCATCGATCTACTATGTTGCGAAACAAGAGCTTGTCATCAACATCCGTAATAAATGGACGGTAATCTTCGCCTTTGTCTTCGGGATTCTGGTGGTAAGCATTTCGTATATTGGCATTCGTACCGAGGGGTTTTCCGGGATGCAGGACTTCACCCGGACGTCGGCCAGCCTTCTCAACCTGGTTCTCTACATCGTACCTCTCGTCGCACTCACCATGGGAACCCTGAGTTTTACCGGCGACAAGGGGTCGGCGGAGTTACTCTTCTCGCAACCATTGTCACGGGCCGAGGTGTTGATCGGCAAGTGGCTGGGTGTGTTTTTCTCCATCGCGCTCTCCACACTCATGGGCTTCTCACTGGCTGGAATAATAGTCGTCTCGGCAAACGGCATGCAGGGATTTGGAAGGTATGTGTGGTTCGTTCTTCTCTCGCTTTCGCTTTCACTCACTTTCCTGAGTGTGTCAGTTCTTATCGCAACGGTGAGCAAGAGAAAATCCAGAGCGTTCGGGATCGCGCTTTCCCTCTGGTTCTTCTTTGTTCTGTTCTATGATCTGCTCGCTCTTGGCGGGTCGTTGCTGTTCAAGGGTCAATCCGCGAATACATTTCTTTTCCTATCGCTCTTCGGCAATCCAGTGGACATGGTAAGGGTTGCAACGCTCATCCTGCTTGACAACGTGACGATATTTGGAGCGGCTGGTGCTGCGATGATGAGATTTCTTGGAGGAACATCTGCAAGCATATCACTGCTAATTCTTGGCATGCTTGTGTGGATGTGTGCGCCATTGCTTATTTCCACTCGATTGATCCGCCGGCAGGACCTTTGATCTTTTTCATTTACCCGGGCCATTGATGAAAAGGGCTTTTGGTTGGACGGTCACACTGGCGGCAATCACTCTTGTTGTTGCATGGTTTCTCTTCGGTCTCGCGAAGAGGGATGAACAAGAGGATCAGGTTCACTATGAACGCGGTGAAACAGAACTGAGAGTGTCGAATCTCTCGGGTGCAACACTCGCCCTGTTCCGTGCGGGAAGAGCGCTTTCAGATACCGCACGCATCACCGCGTTTGATGGCAACAGTCTCTGGCTCCCTGCCGGCAATTACTTCCTGAGAGTCGATGATGGAACAACACTCTCCTACATTCCCATTCCGCTCACCGGTTACCGTTGCGGACCCGATGAGGATGGGTCGTTCAACGTAACAGTCCGCCCATTACCGAGAGAATTTCCGCCACGCCTGGAAAACACCCTGCCTCATTATCTCTACATCCCGGGTGGAAGTTCCTTGTTGGGTGATAGGTTGAATCCGCGGGAACCGCATTATGTATGGCTCTCCGGTTTCTTCATTGCGCCCTTTGAAGTGACGAACGGTGAGTTCAGGAGATTCCTTCACGCCCGCGACGGTTACATGGAAGACTCAAATTGGACGGACGAGGGGAAACGATGGAGAAGCACGAACACCTCACACAGCTCTGCCCTCCTCGCGCCGGACGCGCCCGACTACAATCGATTTGGACGTGATGATTTGCCGATTACATGGATTACGTGGTACGAAGCCAACGCTTTTTGCAGATGGCTTTCAGGGAAAATTGGAGGACGGAAGTGGCTGTATTCTCTTCCGAACGAAGCCGAGTGGGAAAAGGTAGCGCGAGGGCCGGACAATCTTGATTACGCGCTCAGCATGACTGTGAGTGATCAGGAGATTCAGTTGTACAATTGGAAGAAGAACCCGGATGCCCTGGTAACGGTTGTTGGGATAAGCGATACCCCGGCACTGTATCATTCCAATCGCCACGGTCCGTATCACATGTCCGGCAATGTGGTCGAGTGGACTCAGTCCATGAACCGTCCCTACAATCGTGAAAGACCGTTCGTCGACGATGATCGCAACCACGATGGCACCGCTGGTCTTCGAGTTGCCCGGGGCGGATCGTGGTACAGCGCGAGCATTGCGTACCTCTATATTCCCTACCGGGACGCGTTTCAGCCGGAACATAGCAGTCAGGATATCGGCTTCAGGATTATAGT
>CAZIHJ010000002.1:0-20292 GCA_964538485.1 uncultured Chitinophagales bacterium
GCATTGTCGACTATTTCTTCAATCAGGCCTCGCCGGTGGTTCCTGAGGATGGCATTCCACCCTCCATCACCACGCATCCAACCGACAAGGTGGTGATCGAAGGACAACGTGCGATGTTCTCCGTCGTTGCTGCCGGTTCACCACCTCTCTCATATCAGTGGAAAAAGAACGGCGTTAACATAGCTGGAGCAACCAGTTCAACATATACAACGCTTCCGACGACCCTTGCAGATAGCGGGGCAACGTTTGCGGTTGTGGTGACCAATCCCTTTGGCAGTGTACCGAGCACCACTGCCAAACTCCATGTCACCCAGGCAGTTCCTTTGCCATGGTGGAATACTAATTGGGCATTCCGGGTTCCGTTGAGAATACAAGCGGCGGGCTTTCAGCGTGTCGACAAGCCCGTAGAATCGGCGATGAACTTTACAGGAGCACTCGCATCACTTGGCCATTTCGCCTCGACTTTCAACGAGAACTCTCTCCGCGTTATTGAAGTCGACAGCACACATGCGATCATTGACACGCTGGTGCCGACGCAATTTGATTTCGATGCAACTTACAATGCCACAACAAACGCATCGGGAACACTGGTCCTTCTGATGGAAGGGGTTACAGGGGCGAATAGCACACGGTACTTTGACGTGTACTTTGATACAACAGGAGGAGGATCATTCACTCTTCCAAATGTCCCCGCCCAAGTTTCTGTCTCTGATACATCTTCATACGAGGGACAGGAGAGTTTCCGCATAGTCACAACCTCCGGAACGTACTACTACCACAAAGTCGGCGGTGGTTTTGCCAGCATGTTTGACAATAATGGCAATGACTGGATTGGCTACCACCCCCCCGTTGTTGGTGTGCCGGGCGCCTTCAATGAATTCAGAGGCATCCCGAATGCCGGCGATGTGTTCCATCCCGGATACCCGAGTTCTTCCAGTTCTCTGGCAAGCCAGGGTCCGCTTAAGCTTAGTATCCGCACGACCAGCAACAATGGCCTATGGGAAGCAGTGTGGGATATTTTCCCGCATTACGCGAGAATGACGATGGTGAAGAAAGGGGCGAACTACTGGTTCTTGTACGAAGGGACCCCCGGTGGACAACTCGATGCCAATGGGGATTTTGTGTACCGTTCCACCGGTGCGCGCAATGTACTCTCTTCTCCTTGGTCCGCCGACCTCCCGTCACCGGAATGGGCATACTTTGGTGATCCCTCCATGCAACGGGTGCTGTATGCGATTCACCATGAGGACGATAATAAGAACGATTACTTCCGCGAACAAGATGGAGGTATGACGGTCTTCGGGTTCGGACGCAAGGACCCGTGCTGTATCCGGTACATTGATGTCGCGCCACAGACGTTCACCATCGGGTTCTCGGAGGACTCGACATTCACGGGTGCCAGCACAGTCATTAATTCCGCGTACAGGGGCCTTAACGTTATCGTGGATGATCCGCAGTATGTCGGCTCATCGGGTGTGCCAATTCTTTCCACAATTGTGTCTGATAATTTCAACGCCGTCAGCTTGAACAGCGAACTCTGGACATACTACAACCCACTCGGCGACGCGTCCCTGTCAATGACCGGAAGTGCCCTTTCGGTTAACCTCCCTCCAGGTGTTGCACATGATGCGTGGACCGGTGGAAATAATGCGCCGCGCGTGATGCAGAGTGTGAACAACGCCAACTTTGAAGTGGAGGCAAAATTCAACACCAATCTCACGTTGCGTTCCCAGATTCAGGGAATCATCGTCGAACAAGACCCGACGAGCTACCTCCGGTTCGATTTCGTCCGCATTACCGGTCTGACACGAGTGTTTGCGGCCGCTCTTGTCAACAACACACCTACCACCTATATTGACTCGACTATCGCAGATGGCAATCCACTGTATCTGAGAGTAAAACGAGTCGGCAATACATGGACGCAATCGTTCTCCTATAACGGCAGCGCATGGAATACGGCGGGAGTGTTTACACACAATCTGGTGTCGACAAAGATAGGACCATTCTTTGGTAATGCCGGTCCAACACCGCCATTGTTTATCGGCACCGTTGATTACTTCTATAATACCGAGGTGCCCATCGTACCGACAAAGGCGTTTGGCGGTGAAGGTGAGATTGTTCAGACGGAGCCCCTTGTTCCGGACGAGTATTTCCTGCACCCCAATTATCCCAATCCCTTCAATCCGACGACAACGATTCAGTTCGGGGTGCCGGAAGCCGCGACGGTCACCGTCAAGGTGTACAACATGCTTGGCCAGGAGGTCGCAACATTGGCCGACGGAGCAATGGACGGAGGATACTACACAACAGTGTGGGATGGCCGGAATTCCTCCGGGGTTCATGTTGGCAGCGGCGTGTTCATCTACCGGATGACAGCGGCGGGTGTTTCCGGACAGACATTCAGCAATCTGAAGAAGATGATTCTTCTTCGGTAAGAGTACACCGTTTCATGTGATGGCAAAGGCGATGGATGATCTTCCATCGCCTTTTTTTGTTCACGGCAGTGCTGAAGCTTCGTTACTTGGTTTACGCCCAGCGGGGAAACGGGAACGTTATCCAACTACTTAATGATCTGAGATCCTGGCTCGCCTAAAGGCGGGCGTTCCTGCTTGACCGAATGGCCCAAACCCTGGCACTACCCGGTTCCCCGGTGGTGTCTCACTTTGACTCTACGCATGCAAAATCGTCACCCTGAGCGGAGTCGAAGGGTGAAGTAAGCAGGCGCGTTTCAGGTTTCGACTACGCTCAACCTGACGGAGATTTGAAACTGAGACACTACCCGGTTCCCCACCAGATAAGGATTTTTCCCACAATTTCCCTACATTTGAAATATTCCTCCAATAGTCAACGCATACGATCAAATGAGAACTCATACCGATGAATAGTACTTCACTACATGCATGTACCGCTTGCGGAGCTTCCGATGTTCATGTGTTTGTTGAGATCACACAGGTACCGGTCCATTGCAATGTACTCTGGCCGACAAACGCGGAGGCATTGGCCGCACCACGGGGAGATTTGAAACTTGGCCACTGCCGAAAATGCGGACATGTGTTTAATCTTGCCTTTGACCCGAAGCTGATGGAGTACACTCAGGCCTATGAAAACTCGCTTCACTTCTCTCCGAGTTTCCAGCGGTTTGCTGAAGACCTTGCTGATGGTCTCATTCAACGGTATGCACTGCACGACAAAGACATTGTGGACATCGGGTGCGGCAAAGGTGATTTTCTCAAATTGATTTGCAAGCGCGGCGGCAATCGTGGCAAGGGGTTCGATCCAAGCTACGTGCCGACTGAAGAGGATGCGCGTACATCACCGGAAGTGACGTTCATTCAGGAGTTTTATTCCGAACACCACCAGCATTATTCGGCAGACCTTGTTGCCTGCCGGCATGTACTGGAGCATATCCAACATCCGCGCAATTTTGTGGCAAGTGTGCGACGTTCCATCGGTAACCGCCCGAATACCGCGGTGTATTTTGAAGTGCCGAACGTTCTGTACACGTTACGTGATCTTGGAATCTGGGATATTATCTACGAACACTGTTCCTATTTCTGCGCACACTCGATGGCGGGTGTATTCGCATCATCGGGCTTCGATGTTACCGATACAGAGGAAACGTTCGGTGGTCAATATCTCAGTCTGCAAGCAATGCCGGGAACCAGTCCGACCGGTACTGTACAGGCCACCACGAATGATCTTCCCGCAATGAACACGATGGTCGATACATTTGCGAGAAACTACTCGGACAAGGTGAGTCACTGGAAGGACACGTTCGCCCGACTACAGAGAGACGGCCTCAGGGCAGTGGTATGGGGTGGAGGATCGAAAGGTGTCACATTCTTGAACACGTTCGCCGGTGTTCAGGACATCGGTTACATGGTGGACATCAACCCCCGTAAACAGGGAATGTATGTTGGGGGAACGGGACAACGAATCATCGCTCCTGACTTCTTGCGAGAATACAAACCTGACGCGATAATTGTGATGAACCCGCTCTATAAGGAGGAGATCCGCGCCCAGGTTGCGGCATTAGGCCTGTCTCCGGAGTTCCTCTTCGGGTAGGTGGGATGGCAATACTCTTATTGTTCTCCTTGAGTATCGAATATTGAACAGGGAGTGAGGAAGTCAGAAGTTGTTTCATGTTTGGATCACGCATGAGAGAAGCATCAACCAGTTCGCCCCTACGAGAAAATATTGTGTTGACAATGTTCCAACCTCAACATGTGGTGCAATGTTTCTGACCGTCTCTCTAACCTCCCCTCTCGACTTCAGTCGACTAGCGGGGCGAGGAGACCTCGCCCTTACACAATGCCGCTTACTTGCGAGCACAGTCAACTCGCCGCAACTCTCTTGAATATCGAATATTGAACAGGGAATGATGAGGTCAGAAATTGTGTCATGTCTGGATCGCTCCAGGAGGAAAACGCGTTTCAGACTCTGGGAGAAGGGTTGGACCAGCAAACACCACCGAGAATTGCCCTTGCTTCTCTCAATGCTCTTCGGTAACTTTTATAAACGTCACTGGTCAATCACAAGCCGATCACTCCTATGCAAACGTTCCGCACGCTTCTCGTTATCCTTGCACTCGCATCGGTTTCCGCTTTCTCGGCATCGAAAACCGGTGTCAAACTTGATGAACACTTGGCGCGGGTGGGTCCCAGCGATAACGTACTGATATGGGTATTCTTCACTGACAAGGGATCTTCAGAAACACTGCGAGGCGCTGTCCCGACATCGGTAGTCTCTGCACGCTCTGTACAGAGACGATTGAAAGTTCGCCCTCCGGAGAATGTCGTTGACTATTCAGACTTACCGGTGGAAGCGTCGTATGTTCAACACGTCTCGCAACATGTTCTCGCCATACGCCAACGATCAAAGTGGCTGAATGCCGTGAGTGCCATGGCGACGGCGTCACAGATACAACAACTGGAGAAATTACCATTCGTTCGTGAAATCGAACTTGTCACGCGACTCAAAAAGGATTACGGAGTGGCTGAGTCACAGGAAGCTATGATCTCACCCAATCCACTCGAGAGAACGGAATCAATTCTTGATCTTGATTACGGACCGGCACTTGGCCAGGTGCAACAAATCAATGTGCCGGCGGTTCACAACACGGGCAACTATGCACAGGATGTCGTCATCGCGGTGTTCGACAACGGTTTTCGGTTGCTTACTCATGAAGCATTCGAGAACATGAATATCATTGCCACTTATGATTTCGTCGATCACAAAGTGAGCGTCGTTCCGAACAATCCCTCGACAAGTTTTGGCAGTCATGGGGTCAACACCCTTTCCACAATTGGCGGTAACAAACCCGGCCAGTTGATAGGACCGGCGTTTGGTGCAAGCTTCATACTGGTTCGCACGGAAAACGATAGCAGTGAAACACCCGTTGAAGAAGATTACTGGCTTGCGGGTATTGAATGGGCCGACAGTATTGGCGTTGATGTCACCAGCACTTCACTTGGCTATCTCGACTATGACTCACCATATCCGAGTTGGACGTGGCAGAACATGGACGGGAATACAACCGTGATCACCCGTGCTGCAGACATGGCTGCGGAACGCGGCATCATCGTGGTAAACTCAGCTGGCAACAACGGCTCAAATGCCAGTCGCAATACACTCGGGGCGCCAGCAGACGGAGATAGCGTAATTGCTGTTGGCGCAGTCAATCCGAGCGGTACGCGCAGCAGTTTTAGCTCGGTGGGCCCGACCACAAGCATACCCGCGCGCATCAAACCGGACGTGATGGCGCAAGGATCAAGCGTGCGTGTCGCCAGCTCAACCAATCCCACGGGCTACACAACTTCACAGGGAACATCGTTCTCCTGTCCTCTGGCGGCCGGGGCAGCCGCGTTGATTCTCAATGCCCATCCAAATGCAACACCGATGCAGGTACTCGGAGCCATGAAAGCAACTGCGAGTAATGCAGCTTCCCCGAACAACCAGATGGGCTGGGGCATTATCAACACCCTGGCAGCGATCGACTTTTTGATTGCAAACGAAGTTGATGAAAGCCCTGAAACACCACACGTATACCGCCTCCGACAGAACTATCCCAACCCATTTAACCCGGTGACACAGATCGTGTTCGACCTCCCGGAAGCGGCCCCGGTAGTAATGACAGTGCACGATGTCCTTGGACGCCATGTTGCCACGGTTGCTGAAGGTACTTTTGAAGCCGGAGTTCATTCCATCCGGTTTGATGCCTCTTCGCTTTCGAGCGGAATATATCTCTACCGACTGACGGCCGGCAGTTTCATATCGGACAAAAAGATGATATTAATGAAGTAGCCGGTCACAGCTTTTCCTCCGATATTTCCTTTCTATCGATACGCGTAGGACTACTGGCATACACCTCGTAGTTCCAACAGTTTTTTTGCGAGCCGTTGATTCTGTTTGTATCATTCAGCATATTCATCATGCTAGGTGAATTTGCCTGTGGTCGATCCTCGAATCCTTCTGCAGACTACGGCTTCTCGTTCAAACACTCCAAGAACGAATCTCAATGTTGGATTTCCACCGCCGGATGCATCGGCAGGGAGGCTTGTTGTCGTTCATCATGAATAGGGAGCGTATCGGAAATTGATACCCCTTCTCAACACTGCTCTTCTCTCACTTTCACCTCTGCAGACCAGTACAGTCGGCTTGATGAAGATCCTCCAGTTCGTTCGCCTCGACTTGAATATACCACCACCCTTCCATTCACATTCAACGAAAGATCACCCATGAACATTTCTTTCATTCGATTGACCTGTCTGATGATCGTGGCCGTCATCGTGTCGTCGATGATCGCTCTGACTGCCTCCGCCGGCCAGATCGACCAATTTCTTCAGGGAAAGATCGATGCCGCGTCTCCGATGGAGAAACTTCAGGTAATAGTGTACATGCAAGACCAGGTAGATCTGGCGCAGGTTGAAAACTCTTTACAGACATCTGTTTCTGCCGGAGAACGCATTCCGGTGAAGGTTCGTTATGAGACCATCCTCTCGGCTTTGCAGACAGTGGCAGAGAGAACCCAACCGGGATTTATGCAGCGCATCGGGTCATTCGAGTCGGCCGGACTTCTCTCAGTTGTCAACCGATTTTGGATTCGGAATATTGTCGTACTTAGTGCAACTCCGCAGGCCATCACAGAGATTGCAGCATTTGCCGAGGTTGACCGTGTGTACTTTGACGGTATGCTCTATCGCGACCTTCCTGTGGCCGGCCCAATACCTGCTGAATCCACCCCCGAGTCATCCGAACCGGGTTTACGGGCAATCAACGCGCACAAGCTGTGGGAATTGGGATACACGGGTAACGGTCGACTCGTAATGAATATTGATACCGGCGTTCAAGGGAACAACCAATCGTACAATACCCGGTGGCGCGGCGCACAGCCCGGCGTACCGGCCTCGGCTGCATGGTTTGACCCTTCAGGCGGCACAACATTCCCGAGTGATTGCGACGGTCACGGTACGCACACGATGGGAACGATGACCGGCTTGTACACTGCCACCAATGAAACGTTGGGTGTCGCACCGTCGGCCCACTGGATTGCTTCCAATTCACTCTGCGGCGGCGGTACGCACACATCCCGCTCGATTGCCTCGTTCCAATGGGCAGCAAATCCGGATGGCGACCCGAATACACTCAATGACGTACCGGATGCAATTACATGTTCCTGGTTTGATCCGAATGTCGCCGGCACACAGTGTGAACCAACCGCAGGCGGTTATGGACCGGTATTCGAAGCTATCGAAGCTCTCGGGACAGCCATTGTGTTTTCGGCCGGCAATAACGGACCGGGAACGGGTTCGATCACTCCACCCAAGAACCGCCTTGTCACCGCTGCAGATGTTTTCTCTGTTGGCGCTGTCGATGGCAACAACGCGAGTTACCCCATTGCAAGCTTCAGCAGTCGCGGTCCGTCCTCCTGCACCGGCACAGATTCCATGCGCATCAAGCCGGAGGTTTCGGCGCCAGGTGTTAATGTGCGGTCAGCTTCAGGTACCAACGGCACAGTCGTCTTTTCGGGAACATCCATGGCTGCCCCTCACGTTGCGGGAGCGATCGCCGTGTTACGTGAGGTCGCACCTTTCCTGACAGGAACGGAAATCAAATACATTCTGATGAATACTGCATATGACCTGGGAGCTCCGGGAGAGGACAACAACTATGGGCATGGCATGATCGATATGTGGGCCGCCTACCAGCAGCTGCCTCTCAATATGGGTTATGTCACCGGGCAGGTCACCAGCACCAGTCCAGGAGACGGCGGAAACCCGGTCAGCGGTGTCACTATTGATTTCGTGGAGAATATTCAACAGCTCGACGACGTGACGGATGCAAATGGTGACTTCCTTGCGAGCGCACGCATTGATACGCAATTCACCAGCGCAACGTACACGCTACGCGCCCAGAAATTCGGTTACATCAGCTACACGGATACGATTACAGTTGTTCTGGATGATACCGTTACCAGAAACATTGTTCTTACTCCGGCACCGGGTGGCACTCTCGAGGTCCACGCCTACAAATCCGATCTTTCGGGTATTCGGGCCGGCGTCAAGGTCATTTTCAACGGACAAACGGTCGTTGAGGATTCGACGCACGAAACCTCAGGACTGTTGACTGCTCCGTTGCCGGTGGGTGCATACACTGTTATCGTTGATCCGCCCTCACCGTATGCAACACGAACATTCGATCCAGTCAACATCTCCGCGGGAACAACAACGACCGTTGACGCTCTGGTCAGGTCGGTGTTCGAGTACTCGCCCGCCTCCGTAGGTGATACGCTGGTGGTCGGACAAGTGGGCACAAGAACAATTTCACTCACAAACACCACTGCTGATTCTGTCCAGTTCCGTGTTTCTGATGATGAAGCCCTGGCCCGGATATCGCGACTCAGCAAACCAAAACCACTCAGTGTACAGACTCACCGAGCATATCACCTTAACAAGGATGAAAAAGACCTGTCACCGGGCTATGCTCCAACCGAAGGACGCGGCGGACCAGACACATTCGGATACGAATGGATTGATAGTGACGAACCGGGCGGGCCAATCTTCAATTGGGTGGATATCACCGGCGTTGGAACGCCGATTCCTTCATCACAGTGGACCGGATCCGGCGGCACACCCAATGCAGACGATGGCAGAACAACGGTGCCTCTTCCCTTCAGCTTTTCGTACTATGGCGCCGACTACACATCGATAAAACTCGTGACCAACGGATGGATGAGTTTCGAGACATCTTCCACACTCACCTCCTTTACCAATTCACCAATTCCCTCCACAGGAACCACGGCGCCGAACAATGCGCTGTATCCGTGGTGGGATGATCTTGATTTACGGACGAGCGGCACAGTGCATTATTACGACGATGCAGCCAATGGCAGGTTTATTATTCAGTACACGAATGTGCCGCACTACGGCACCACCGAGCCGGGCACTTACTCGTTTCAGGTATTGATCTATGCCAACGGAAGTATTGTATGTCAATATCTTGATATGCAGCAGACAATTAATTCCGCCACCATCGGTATTGAGAACGCTGACGGTTCAACCGGGCTGCAGGTGGCACACAATGCTTCGTACATGCACAACAACCTTGCAATTCTCTTCCACCTGCCGGATGCGCCCTGGATTTCTGAAAACCCCGTATCCGGAATTATTCCACCCGCCAGCAACAGAGATATCACGGTTGAATTCAATGCCGCCGGCCTTACAGTCGGAACGACATACAACGCAAATATCTCGATAGAAGCAGTGCATCCCGATGTCGCGTCGCCGTACACTATTCCGGCAGCGCTTACCGTGGAGTTGGCGGATTCGGCGGTGCTGATTGTGAACAAGGGTTCAATCACATTTCCGGCAACACAAATCAATACCACGCGGCATGACACCATCATGGCGCGCAACGGCGGTTTGCAGACGGTGAATGTCACCTCCATCACCAGCACCCATGCACATTTTGCCGTGACACCTTCGAACCTGCTACTTGCACCCGGGGACTCGTCCGCCGTTGCCGTCTCGTACACACCAACAGTGGTCGGGAACGACACGGGGCGCGTAATCTTCGTAAGCAACTCACAAGGCTCACCTGAAATTCATGTCGTTCTGAGTGGCAGCGCGCTGGCAGCGCCGGATATCAACGTCGCACCTGTCGCACTTGGTGACACACTGCAAACGGGCACATCCAGTACGGCAACCTTCTCCATTAGTAATGCGGCCGCACCTCCGGCATCCTTGCTGTTGGTCAGTCTCTCGGAAACAGCGAACTGGCTTTCTGTCGCGCCATCGGGGGACACGCTTGCAGCAGGTGGCTCTCAGGATTTCACGGTGACGTTTGATGCGACGGGCCTCCCGGTGGGAGTTGTTACGGCGGACATTACCATCACGAGTAATGATCCTTCCACCCCCTCAACGGTTGTTTCATGTCTGCTTGATGTGCGTGGTGGTCCGGTAATGAACGTGAGTCCCGATTCGCTCTTCCGGGCAATGGGAGTAGGAAACATCGCAACGGATACGATAGTCATTAGAAACACTGGCGCATCTGATCTCACGTGGACCATCGCCGATGTGCCGGCAGGGCCACTGACTGGTATGAACAACGGGGACACACGCTACCCGGCTTTCTACGGGCCGGGTGGTGAACTCTACGGCATGCTGAAGGGCGATCCGGATGTTTACACAGGACCGACCGTTACAGAGGGTCAAGGAGGTCCTGATGGCGCAGGATATCAGTGGATTGACAGCGATGAACCGGATGGCCCGGTATTCAATTGGGTGGATATCTCAGCCTCGGGGACACTCCTCGATGAGAATAGTGCCTGGGTTGCGACAGGGACATTCGATCCGTTTGATGAAGGTTACATTGAAGTAACGCTGCCATTTGCGTTTTCCTTCTACGACGTCAGCTATACTTCAGTATACATTTGCACGAACGGATTGTTGATGTTCCAGGCACCCACCGGGAACACGTTCACCAACGCGGCCATCCCGACCGCAGGCGGAGTCGCTGACAACCTCGTCGGCGCATTCTGGGATGACCTTGAGATTTCGGGCACGTCCAAAATTTATTACGGGATGTCCGGATCGGATTTCGTGATCCAGTGGGTTGACATCTACCGATATAATGGCACAGCACCAAACTACACTTTTGAATTTATCCTGAAACCGAGTGGACAGATTCTGTTTCAATACCTTGCTATGGCAATCAACGGCGGTACATTGACAAGTCATTCCACCGGTATCGAGAACAACAACGGTTCAATCGGATTACAGGTCGCATTCAATCCGGGAACAGCATACATCCACAATAATCTTGCAGTGCTCATTTCCAAGGATGTTTCCTGGTTGGCGGAAAATCCGACAACAGGAACAATTGCAGCCGGAGACAGCGCCGAAGTTGTGGTAACATTCAACACGACCGGGCTTCTTTCCGGTACGTACCAGGCACTCCTCGAAATAACCAGTAACGACTTCAACAACAGCCCGGCCCGGATACCGGTACGTATGGATGTTGCAGTCGGAGTTGCCGAAGCGAAGCCGGGAATTCCGGAGGCATTCGAGCTTGCACAGAACTACCCGAACCCGTTCAATCCGACCACCCGTATCGAATTCGGATTGCCTGAAGCGGCAGAGGTAACATTGCGAGTGTTTGACGTCCTCGGTCGGGAAGTACGCCTCCTGGCAGAAGGAAGTCAGAATGCGGGTTATTTCGGCGTCGAGTGGGACGGAAGAAATATCTTCGGAGCGCCAGTTTCGAGCGGAATGTACATTTACAGACTCGAAGCGCGGAGTGTCACCGGAGAGGTCTTCACTTCACTCAAGAAAATGTTGTTAATGAAATAAGCGGTCAACAAAGGGCGTCCCGATCAAAAAAATCGGTCGGGACGTTCCATGTTATTATTGACATTCCCTGCTGCATTTTGCATATTGGGGCGGTCATTTTGGTCAATACCATCCAGTGAAAGACAATCATTGCATCTCGTCTCTGACGATCCCATCTCCGTCTCCATCATAGAGACCGAAGTAACAGTTCTTCGTTTTGTCACCCATCATCACCCTACCACCAAGGAGGTAATATGTTGAAATCTGTACGATTGCTTTATGTTCTTCCGGTGCTTGTTGCCGTGTCGCTTTTCGGCTTGCAGCCGACCGCGGCGCAAAGCAAGAAGTATCCGGACAGAGCATGGTCCATGATCACCAAGCTCTACGGCAATGCCGCAGAGGTAGCCCCGGCCCGGGTTGTGCCTATTTCTGTGTCAGACCTTCCGCCGCAGAATGCACCGGATGTCCGCGTTCTCCCCACGACAAATACGACACAGTCGGAAATGTCCATCGCAGTGAGCCCGTTGAACAACAACATTCTGCTCGCTTCGGGAAACGCAACTGATTTTCCCGTAACGGATGTCTACGGCACAAGCGCATACTGGTCAACTGATGCCGGCCTGACGTGGGCGGGTTTTGACAATCCCCCTTCAGGCAACAGTAATCAGGGCGATCCTGCAGCGGGCATTGACAGGAATGGATATTTTTTTGTTGGCTCCATCGCACCGAACGACGGACAGGGCGTAATGCGCTCGACTGATGGTGGCACAACATGGAATTATTTCCAAGTATCAAACCCCAACGGCAGCCTGCTCGATAAGAACCACATGACTGTCGACATCAGCGCATCAAGCCCGTATGTAAATAATCTCTACGCTGCGTGGACGGATTTTGGCCAGCCCGATCCAAATCCGATCGAGTTCGCCCGTTCGACCAACAACGGTGCAACATGGACAAACGAACAGAATATTTCCGGCACCGTTATGACAACAGCAGAATTCGGACAAGGTGTGAACCTTGCCACCGGTCCGAATGGAGAAGTGTATGCGGTATGGGCAATCAATCAGGGAACTTCTCCCTTCACTGAGGGCTCAATTGGCTTTAACGTATCGACCGATGGTGGTGTAACGTGGGGAGCCGGAAGTCGTGCGATCACCAGCATCAGGGGTATCCGGACAAGCTCATTTGGCACTTACGGTATCCGCGCAAACAGCTTCCCTTCGATGGCTGTAAGCCAAATAACGGGACACATGTATATTGTGTGGACCAACATTGGAGAACCCGGCGTCAACACTGGCGATCCTGACCTGTATGTTATCAAGTCTACAAATGGCGGAACAAGCTGGGGTTCACCGGTCCGCATCAACGACGATGTTGTCGGCAATAACGCAAACCAGTGGTTCCCATGGATTACGGTTGATCCTGAGACGGATCAACTCGCTGTTGTGTATTATGATGGCCGAAACAACATCGGCACAAACATGACGGAGGTATGGGTTGCTCATTCAATTGATGGCGGAGCGACATTTGAGAACTTCGTCGTGAGCGACGCTGCATTTGCGATGAGTCCGATTGCGGGTCTTGCCGGCGGTTATGCCGGAGACTATATCGGCATCGCAAGCCGCGGTGCAAAGGCGTACCCGTTCTGGAGTGCAAAGAACCCCTCCAGTAATCCGCAGGGTTGGGTCAGCCCCATTCTCTTTGCCGATCCTATTGATCCCAATCCCCCATCCGGTGTTTCGGCGTACAGTGACTTTGCCACACCAACGACGATGGCATTGTCATGGACAAACCCCACAACCCTCGTGAATGGCGACCCGATCGGCGCATTCGTTATACGTATCAAACGCGATGGAACGCAGATTGCGGAGGTTGCGCCACCAGACAATACCTACAGTGACTCTTTACTGACCACGTACACAGAGTACACGTATACTCTCGAAGCACGATTGACCGCAAACGACAGCCTCAGCACAGCATCACAGACAGCGTGGACGGCCGGCGGTTCTCCATTCCCGGCATCGCCTACAGGTGTTGGCATCGTCATTACCGGGCCACGTTCAACCCAGGCGGAAATTTCCTGGACAAACCCGACGACGCAAAAGGATGGGACACCGATCCATGATTTCGCCGGAACACAGGTCTGGCGCAACGGAACATTGATTGATTCGGTCGGATCAGGTACAACTTCATACATTGATACGCCACCTCAAGGGTTTGTCTACAACTACACACTTCGCGCATACAACAGTCTCGTGCCTCGCAGATATAGCGATGCAAGTGCCAGCGTTGGCGGATACATTGGCGATATTCCGGATGTGCTCATCTGGCAGCCCACGGATGCCATCAGCACGAGCGGCGATGCGCTCTCGACCTCACTCACGAGTCTTGGCATCAGTAATTTCAAAGTGGATGATCTGTTCTATTTCGGTTCGGATATATCGGTATTCAACGCCATCTTCACTGTTGTCGGTATTTACAGTGACAACCATGTGATCGGCGCGTCCGATCCGGAAGGCGCTGCGCTTGACACCTATGTACAGAATGGCGGCAACCTGTACCTTGAGGGTGGTGACGTATTCAATTACGATCCCGAGAGCGCAAGCGGATACCAGGTGCGCCCAATCTTCGGACTAAATGATGGGAACGACGGTGGCGCGGACGTTTCGAATGTCGCCGGGTTGACGCTGTTCAACGGCATGTCGTTCTCGTATTCCGGCGGCAATAATTTTATGGATGAATTGCATCCGAACAGTGACGGCTCGGGCAGAGTCTTATGGGTCGCGCCGAGCTCAACTCCGAACCCGAATGATACAATGGGTGTATTCCATTTCTATGGTCTCGGTCGCTCTGTTGCAAGCGTTGTGGAATTCGGTGGTTTGACCGACGATGTCTCCAACTTCAAGGATTCTGTTGCCGCGAAGATCTGGAGATTCTTCAACCAAGCACTCTCCGCTCCTGAGATCGTTGTATCACCGTTGGCCATCGGAGACACGTTGCAGGCAAGTCAGACAAGCAGCCAGGTTCTGACAATTCAGAATACGACGACTCCTCCCGCGGAAGGACTGATTGTTGACCTGGCGGAATCTGTAAGTTGGCTCTCTGTGACTCCGGCAGCCGATACCATCTCCGGTTCATCCAGCGGCTCCTTCTCAGTCGATTTCAATTCGACCGGACTGATACCGGGCAATTATACTACGAACATCGTAGTCACAAGCAACGATGCCGATGAACCAACGACAAATGTTGCAGTCTCCTTGCTGGTTATCGGCAGTCCGAACATTGTGACGGTCGACTCGATTCTCAAGTCCATGGAATCGAACACCACAGCAGTTGAGACTCTCGTAATCAGAAATACCGGAGTTTCCGTGCTTACCTGGTCCATCACCGACTTGCCGTTCGGACCTGCGGCAGGACCTTCGTCTATTGGCGATTGGGATATGACAAATCCTGTCCGTGTCGGTCGCGACGGTCGTCCTATCACCCTTGGCAAGGATGAAAAAGATCCACGTGTTGGAACGCCAGTCACCGAGGGACAAGGTGGTCCGGATGCGGGTGGTTACCGGTGGATTGACAGCGACGAGCCGGGTGGACCAACATTCAACTGGGTGGATATCACGGGAGTGGGAACGCCCATACCATCGACAACATGGGTTGGATCGGGCGGTACACCCAACGCGGACGATGGCAGAACAACCATTGCTCTACCGTTTGCCTTCTCATACTATGGTGTTGATTACACCGAGATCAAACTTGTCACTAACGGGTGGATGAGCTTTGAGACTTCCTCAACACTCACTTCATTCACCAATGCGCCCATTCCATCGACAGGCACTTCTGCTCCGAACAATGCGCTGTATCCGTGGTGGGACGATCTTGATCTGAGAACGAGCGGTACAGTACACTACTATGATGACGCGGCGAATGGCCGGTTCATTGTTCAATACACCGACGTCCCTCATTATGGTACAACGGATCCCGGATTGTACTCATTCCAGGTTATCATCAATGCCAACGGCAGCGTGTTGTACCAATACCTGGATATGCAGCAGACCATCAACTCGGCGACAGTGGGCATCGAGAATGCAGACGGTTCGACGGGCTTGCAGGTTGTACATAATGCATCGTATATGCACAACAATCTGGCAATTCTATTTGCGAAAGATGTGAGCTGGCTCTCCGAAACACCAACGAGCGGCTCGATCAACGCCGGTGACAGCGCAAAGGTGGCAGTTGCCTTTAATACAGCCGGACTTGCTGATACGGTGTACATTGCAAGACTGGAAATTACGAGCAACGATTTTGCACATTCACCGAAGTATGTGATTGTCCGGTTGGATGTTGGACCTACTCTTGCTGTCGACAACGGGGACAATGGGATCCCGGAGGAGTTTGCCCTCGATCAGAACTATCCGAACCCGTTCAATCCGGTGACCAATATCGAATACGCGATTGCCGAACAAGCAGATGTAACTGTAAAGATATTCAACATTCTGGGTCACGAAGTCGCAACACTCGCCAACGAGACACATGATGCCGGATACTTCTCCGTTGAATGGAATGGCCGGAATAATGCCGGAAGCCAAGTTTCAAGTGGCGTCTATTTCTATCAACTTGAGGCACACGGTATCAGTGGTCAGACATTCAAGAGTCTGAAGAAAATGGTTCTGATGAAGTAGTCTGTTCGGATTCGTCACAAGTCAAGAAGCGTCCCGGTGTTTTCATCCGGGACGCTTTTTTTTGACATTGCGCCGTTGACATTTGACCGGTCATTTCACATATTTCAGATACCTTTCTACACTGTTCCCAAGAACACTATCCGACACCTGGAAAAGGCGGTAGTATGACCAACCCATGGTATACATGAACCTCATCCCTCACCAGGTTTTTCCCGAGCGACAACTCACAACCCGGCTAATTCACCACCACCACCATCTTACTCCATCCAAGGAGGAATAATGCGTCCACGTATAACGCTGTTGTTTCTTGTTGCCATGTGGCTCATAACCGCCACGCTTTTCGGGCAGGAACGATCTGCCCCAATGAAGGACGGATTGCGCGAGCAATACCGGCCAGTTGATTCCCAACAATTACGGCAACAACAGGCCGAGCCCGTTCGGTCCAACGGAACCACTGACGTCCTTGCCAACAACAACGGGGGCGCTTCAAGTACGAGTAACTTCACACAAAGTGAGACGAGCATACTGGCATTTGGCAACAACGTCGTCATTGCTTTCAATGATGCCGGCTCCTACAACGGCTCAAATAACCAGTTTACCGGGTGGTCGTATTCCTCTGACGGTGGAGCCACGTTCACGGATGGCGGCACGTTGCCAACGAGCGTAGTGGGTGACGCGGGTGACCCGGTCCTTGCCAGAAATGAAACGACAGGCCGGATTTATCTTTCAACGTTAGGGTTCAGCGGGGCCGGGACGATACAAATGTTCCGCTCCGACGACAATGGTGTCACTTGGATGGCTCCGGTGAATGCGACTCCCGGTGGCAGCACCGAGGACAAGCAGTGGCATGTGGTCGACAATTTTGTGGGCTCAGGCAACGGTAACGTCTACCTCATCAGCCGCAGTTTTGGAGGACCCAACGGAATCTACGTGTTCCGGTCAACCGACCATGGTGCAACATTCAGCACCGGCGTTCAAATCGTATCAGGAAAACAAGGGGCTTTCATTGCCGTCGCGCCTGACCACTCTGTCTATGCTTTCTGGTATGATGGAACTGCATCGTCCATCAAGATGCGCAAGTCCACCGACTTCGGGGTTAGCTTTGCTCCCGAGATCACTGTCGCAACCGGTCTGGTAGGCGGAACAAACGGCGATTTGGGACTGACAGGTATTCGCCAGGGTACTGCCAGCGCTTCCGGCTTCCGCAGCAGTGAATTCCCCCATGCTGCAATCAACCCTGTCAGCGGACACATTTACGTTACGTACAACAACGATGGTGCTGGAGCAGACAAAGCAGATGTGTTCCTTGTTCAATCAACCAATGGCGGAACGACATGGAGTTCCCCCGCCAAGGTGAACGACGATGCCACGACAACCGACCAATGGCAGCCGACGATTGCGGTTACCCCGAGCGGTTCAACACTCGGAATTTTTTACTACAGCCGTCAGGAAGACGCAGCCAATAACAATTTGTTCAAGTACTACGGTCGCACAGGTAGCATCTCCGGATCGACGGTGAATTTCACTGCAAGTTTCGCTGTCAGCGATGTCGCTTCGTATCCGGAGTTTGGCAGGGATGCACCGATAAATCCACTGTACATGGGCGACTACAACCATGCCCATGCTACGGCAAGCGCATTTCACCTTGTGTGGTCAGACAATCGGGATGACTTGCCGGGCGGCGCACCACGGAAAGACCCGAACGTATACTACGAGAGCATCCCGGCAGGAGATCCGACCGACCCCAACCCTCCCACCGGTGTAACGGCTTACAGCCAGTTCTCAACACCGACAACAATGCAATTGAACTGGACAAATCCAACCACTCTTGTGGATGGCTCACCTATTGGCGCGTTTGTCATGCGCATCAAACGCGATGGCCTACAGATTGCCGAAGTAACCCCACCCACAACAACATACAATGACGGTGGTCGGACCACATACCAGCAATACACATACACGTTTCAAACACGACTTACTGCAAATGACAGTTTGAGCGCTCCTGTAGAAGTAAGTTGGATAGCCGGAGGTTCACCATTCCCCGGTGTGCCGACGGGAGTCGGGGTAGTCATCAGTGCCCCACGATCAACCCAGGCATCCATCTCCTGGACAAATCCGACGACGCAAAAAGATGGTACGCCGGTTCACGACCTTGCCGGGACACGCATCTGGCGCAACGGCGTTCTCATAGACTCCGTTAACGCCGCTACCACAGTATACGTTGATACACCTCCACAGGGTTTCGTATACAGCTACTACCTGCAATCTTACAATAGTCTTGTTCCGCGCAGGTATAGTGATCCCAGTGCGAGTGTTGGGGGATATATCGGCGACATACCCGATGTGTTGGTGTGGCAACCGTCAGACGCCATCAGCGCAAGCGGAGATTCACTTTCCGCCTCATTGACGCGGCTTGGTGTCAGCAACTTCAAGGTTGATTCACTCTTTGAGTTTGGATCGAATCTCTCACAATACGATGCCATTTTCGCTGTTGTCGGAATCTATTCGAACAACCACGTCATTCTCGCAGCCGATCCCGAAGGCCCCGCGCTGAATACGTATGTACAAAACGGTGGCAACCTGTATCTGGAGGGTGGTGATGTCTTCAATTATGATCCTGAGAGCGCAAGCGGATACCAGGTCCGTCCGATCTTCGGCCTGAATGATGGAGCCGACGGCGGTGCCGATGTCACCAGTATCAACGGCCGAACAATTTTCAATGGCCTCACGTTTTCCTATAACGGTGGCAACAACTTCATGGACGAATTGCATCCGAACAGTGATGGAGCAGGAAGAACATTGTGGATCGCGCCGGGCTCATCGCCGGCAAATGATACCATGGGAGTTCTCAATGTGTATGGAAGCGGCCGATCTGTTGCCAGTGTTGTTGAATTCGGCGGTTTGGTGGATGCCGCCCCTGAAGCCGGCACCAACACGAAAGACTCCGTCCTTGCAAAGGTCCTGTCGTTCTTCAATCAGGCTGTCGCGGATCCGGAGATTGTGATCAGCCCGTTATCTCTTTCAGATACACTCCAGAGTAATCAGACGAGTTCACTCAATCTCACCATCAACAATACCACTCCGCCTCCTGCAGGCGGCCTTATCGTTGGGTTGAGCGAGTCGGCAGGATGGCTGTCCGTCACGCCAACCGCCGATACCATTTCTGCTTCCTCCAATGGTGGTTTTACTGTCAACTTTGATGCAACCGGACTCACTCCGGCAACATACACCACGAACATCGTTGTCACAAGCAATGACCCGGATGAGCCCACTACCAATGTCGGAGTATCCCTCCTGGTGACCGGAGCTCCTAATCTCGTCACGGTACCATCGGCAATATTCAAGACCATGGCCCCCAACACGTCGGCGGTGGAAACCCTGGTTATCAAGAACACCGGCGCGGCGGTCTTGAATTGGTCCATAGCGGACGTTCCTTTTGCACCGCAGACCCCCGAAGTTCAGCCAGGCGTTCCAAGCTGGGACGAACTCAATCCCGTCAAAGTCGGCCGTGATGGCAGACCTATCGCTTTAGGGAAGGATGAGAAAGACCCCCGCACGGGTCAACCCCCAACTGAAGGCCAGGGTGGTCCCGATGCAGGTGGATATCGCTGGATTGACAGTGACGAAGCGGGAGGACCGACATTTAGCTGGTTTGATATCACAGGCATCGGTACTTCGATTCCTTCATCGCAGTGGATAGGTTCAAGTGGAACGGCAAATGCCGACGACGGACGTACTGTCATTGGCCTCCCGTTTAGTTTCCCATACTACTCTGTGAACTACGA
>CAZIHJ010000002.1:20392-23591 GCA_964538485.1 uncultured Chitinophagales bacterium
ATCGGAATCGAAAATGTCGATGGCACCACCGGACTTCAGGTGGTGCACAACGCGGCTTATATGCACAACAACCTTGCAATTCTATTCGCGAAAGACGTCAGCTGGCTCTCCGAGAACCCCACCAGCGGTTCTGTGAATCCGGGCGATAGCGCGAAGGTTGCCATAGCTTTTGACGCGACGGGGTTGACGGAGGCGGTCTATACCGCTACTCTGGAAATCGTCAGCAACGATTTTGCCAACACACCACTGGAGATCCCGGTGGAGTTAACGATTGGAGCATCGAACTCGGTTGGTGTTCCGATTGATGCAGGTTGGAATATTGTGTCCAACCCAATCATCACTGCCAATGACTCGGTGCTCGATCTGTATCCAACGGCCGCATTCAGTTACGCATTTGCGTATTCACCGACTACCGGATACTCCCAGGAATATCAGCTCGAAAACGGGAAAGGGTATTGGGAGAAATTCCCTTCCAGCCTGACCCAGACAATTACCGGCATTCAGTTGACAGCCGACACCATTCCAGTCGTTGCAGGATGGAACCTCATCGGCTCACTGTTCTCGACGGTGGACACCTCCACGATCAGCAGCACGCCACCCGGAATCCGGCAGTCACCATTCTACGGATTCAGTGGAGGGTACATTGCGGAAGACATTCTTGAGCCGGGAAAAGGATACTGGGTAAAGTCCAGCACTACTGGTTCATTGATCATGTCGGCTCCAATCAATAACACTCCATCAACCAATGCCGTCCAGAACACAACACCTTCGTGGGATGGATTCTCCTCTGTGACGATCTCCGACAACTCCGGAGGTTCACAGGTACTCTATCTCGGGGAGATCACGGCACGAGCGGCCGCTGCATTCGAACTGCCACCCGCAGGCCCTGATGGCGTCCTGGATGTTCGCTTTGAATCACAGCGCATGGTGGAATCAATTCACGCAGATGCAACTCACCGGGTTGACTATCCCATTGCAATCCGCTCCACCGCTTATCCGGTGAGCGTCGAATGGAATATCGTCGGGAAGTCCGGATTCAGTCTGCGTGATGGCATCACCGGGTCGATTCTGCCGTCGCGAGCCCTCTCGGGCACCGGACGGATCATCATTACAAATCCCTCCGTCGCCAGATTGGTGATCTCCGCTGAACAGAGCGGTGTGCCGACTGAATTCTCGTTGGATCAGAATTACCCCAATCCGTTCAACCCGACCACGAGCATTGCGTACGGACTCGCAAGTCCGGCCCAGGTCACGCTCAAAGTGTTCGACATTCTCGGCCAGGAAGTGGTAACACTCGCTGATGGCCTTCAGGATGCCGGCTACTTTACGGTTGAATGGGATGGAAAGAATGCGATGGGTAATGCTGTTTCAAGCGGTGTGTACTTCTACCGGATCGAAGCTTCCGGAGCAGATGGTACAACATTCAGAAGTTTGAGAAAAATGACTCTCATGAAGTAACAGTCATTTCGGTGTTTTGCAACAGGGCCTTCATCGAGAGATGAGGGCCTTGTTGTTTTTCAACAGGCAAGATGTATATTATTGCAATGTCTCATGGCAAAATGATACGAGTGGCACTCTCCCGTTTTCTTGCTCTTCTTCTGCTGGTGAACGCGGCAGTGGCGGTTTCGTCGCCCGCAGTATATTTGTATGAAGGATTTGAAGGGCAGGGAGTACCACAGGGTTGGTCACAGCACCAGATTGTCGGCCCGCTCGCATCATGGACATTCATTGGAACCGGCACAAATCCCCCCGTTCCACCTTTTGCAGGTACAGGACAGGCAAAATTCAATTCCTACGACGCGAGTCCCGGAGAACAATCACGACTCGTCACTCCGGCGCTCAATCTCATTTCGTCCTCCGATCCTTTTGTTGAATTCATGATGTATCATGACGATGAGTTTATCACGGTTCTTGATTCACTCTATGTGGAAGTCTCGACGGGGGATAGTATCATTGGTCCCTGGACCACGCTCATCGGGATTCAACGTCCGGATAGCCCCTCCCGTTGGGAGCGTATTTCAGCATCCCTGCTGGCCGTATCGGGAAGTCCAAGAGTGTTTGTCGGACTTCGCGGTGTTAGCAAGTACGGTAATAATATCTTCATTGATCAGTTCCGTGTGGCGGACTCATCATTCCACGATCTCGGTACAATTGCTGTTTTTGATGATGCAGCGACACCACGTGAGGTTTCAGCAACCGAGCAAAGTCGGTTTGACTTCACGGAATCCGCACCATCGCCGGGGCGTATGCTCCCCCGCCACATGGGTGATTCCTTGTTGACGGCAATTGTGCGTAACTATGGCACTTATTCCGAACCTGCATACGAACTGTATTGGGATGTGGATTTCAATCTACAGTCTCCCATCCAGAATCCCGATCCGTTGCCGCGCAACGGCCTTGATACATTCCTTCTTCCACTTCCCGAGCTTGACGCAGGCATCCATTACGTAAGAGCATGGACTGTACTCCCCACTGATTCAAATCGATCCAATGACACCACGAGGATGACTCTTCTGGTTACTGACACTGCCGTTGTCTTTTTTGAATCATTCAATGGCGGAACATTCCCTCCGGCCGACTGGACGGTTATCAACCGGGATGGCGGGGCGCTCGGTCCGTGGTTTCGCGGCTCCCCCCCGTCGATCTTTCCCCCTTTCGAAGGGAGTGGCTACGCCGCAAACAACTTTCAACGAAATAACGGTCCGTACATCGACGACTACCTCATCACGCCGACGATCTCAGGCATTGGCCAGCCGGGCCTGGATGATTCGCTGACACTGTGGGTGCGTTCGGCACTCAACCCGCCCCCGTTTGGGAATTTTCCTGATTCACTGATGATCTTACTCTCCACGACGGGCAACGATACCGGAAGCTTTACCATACTCCTCGATTATCTTGCCGTTCCAAAGGGAATGTGGACCCGCAAGGCGTATCGACTTTCGCACCTTGTTCCAGCCAACTCAGCGATCAATATCGCATTCCGGTATTTGCATTTTGCAGGCGGAGCGGCGGGGCTGAACTCTGATTTTGTGGGCGTGGATGCAATACAGATCGAGCGAGGGCTTCCAACATCTGTTCATTGGTTTCCTTCCCTTCCTTATACACTGGCCCTCGAACAAAACTATCCGAACCCCTTCAATCCTGTGACCCGGATACGGTATCATGTTCCCCGGAGCGGCATGGTCACTATGAGTGTCCA
>CAZIHJ010000002.1:23691-47805 GCA_964538485.1 uncultured Chitinophagales bacterium
CTCCGTGGTCTGCTTCCAGAAAACGGTGGATGAAACATTGGCATACCGTTGGTAACTCACCATCCAGAATTACTAACAGCGCTACCAATACCATCTACGGAGGGATTCTATGAAAAGTCTATTGTTGTTTGTGGTTGCAATCGTTTCGTTCGGAGCCATTGGTTGTACCGATCAGACTTCGGTAACAAATCCAGTTCCTGACGGAGTCGTTTCAGGAGTATCGGGACAGGGTACGCCAACGTCCGGACAGTGGAACATCGACCAGATTGTTTATGTGGTTGAAAAGAAGGAGCACTATCTTGTCCATGGCACAATCGAATATCGGTTGCAACATGATGGCTTTGGATTTACATTCGCAGCAGATGTGAAGCTTGAAGCAGGGTTGATTCGGGAAAAGTCCGAGCCAACTCTCGTGAATGAGTCGTTTGTCACCAGCGGGGAGGTTTCAAAGAAGGGGAATACAATTTTTGTCCGTGAGTACAACCTCGGGACAGCCACTCCTGACGCGAGATTACGGATAGAATTTGAGGTGGGTGAATCTGCCCGCCTGAAGGGAGTCAGCGTACTTGCTGCGCCATTCGTGGGAAAAACCGAATAAGAAGTGGTGGGTTGGCGCAACAGAAAGCCCCGGGCGTGTTGTCCGGGGCTTTTTTTGTCGGTACCTACTCAAGACTCTGACGAATAATCCGGAGACCTTCGTCAACCTCATCTTGCGAGATATTCAACGGTGGCCGGAACCGTATGGAACGTTCGCCACTGGGCAGGATAATAAGCCCCTTCTCGAATGCTTTCTTCCGGATATCGTTGCGACCTGCCGCTGTGGCGACATCGAAGGCTGCAAACATCCCGCGGCCGCGTGCGTTGGAGATAACCGCGGGAAAATCGTTCCGGAGTTGCTCCAGCCCACGCACAAGATAGTCACCCATGACCCGCGCATTCTCCACGAGGTTCTCTTCCTGAATAATTTCCAGGTAACGCTGGGAACGGACCATATCCACGAGGTTTCCTCCCCAGGTGGAATTGATCCGACTGGGCACAACAAACACGTTGTCCTTCACCTCTTCGATCCGGCGGCCGCACAAGAACCCGCAAACCTGGGTCTTCTTGCCGAACGAGATCATATCCGGTTGAACGAAGTGTTCATGCGCCCACATCTTTCCTGTCAGCCCGATTCCCGTCTGCACTTCATCGAAAATCAACATTGCTTCGTTTTCATCAGCAAGTTGACGGAGGGCCTTGAAGAATTCCGGACGGAAGTGATTGTCGCCGCCTTCTCCCTGGATCGGCTCCAGAATAATTGCGGCAACATCGTCCTTATTCTTCTGGAACGCCTCCTTCATCTGACTGACGCTGAGTGCTTCGTCCTTGATGACGGCGGCAAGGTTTTGTTCGTTTAACGGGAACCTAATCGCCGGATTGAACACTCGCGGCCATGAAAACTTCGGGAACAGGTCCGTCTTCACAGGATCAGTGTTGGTCAGCGACAGTGTGTATCCTGACCTGCCATGGAAACACTGTCGGAAGTGAAGAACCTGTCTCCCCTTTTCCTCTTTGTATCCCTTGAGGAAATTTTTCCTGATCTTCCAATCAAATGCCGCCTTGAGCGCGTTCTCCACGCCGAGCGTTCCGCCTTCGACAAAAAAGGCATGCGGAAGGTACTCCGGCATTGCAATACGTGCAAACGTCTCAACAAAATCCGCCTGTTCGGAAGTATAGATATCGGAACTGGATGGCTTGTTGACCGCTACGTATCCCAGTTTCTCCAGAAATTCCGGTGTCGTCATCTTCGGATGATTCAGGCCGATGGGTGAAGAGGCGACAAATGTGAAGAAATCAAGGTAGCGTTTGCCACTGCGGGCGTCGACGATGTACGAGCCCTGGCTTCGTTTCAGATCCACAATGATATCAAAGCCATCGACCAGCATGTGCTTCGAGAGCGTGGGGAATACTTCGGTTGGTGGTACCTGTGTAGAGTGCGTCGGCACAAGAACCTCGTGAGTGTACATGGAATTCTCCTGTAATGAATGTTCTGCATTATCATGAATTATGACAACGATGACAGAACAGTCGTCAGAAGAATTCCTGATGTTCGTACAAAGAAAGGATGAAGATGTTTGTGGTCGTCATGCTCAGTTCTCGTAATTGTCGATCTGAGCGCGCTGCAAGCCGCCACTGTAGTCAACGTACACACTCTTCCATTCGGAGAAGAAGTCGTACACCGTCCACCCGCCCTCGCGGTGACCGTTACCGGTCTGTTTCACGCCACCAAACGGCATGTGAGCTTCCGCTCCAATTGTAGGGGCATTGATGTACGTGATGCCTGCCCTGATGTCCCGGATGGCTGTAAATGCGCTATTGATGTTATTCGTGTAGACGGACGATGAAAGCCCGTAGATAGTGTCATTCAAAATGTGAATTCCCTGTTCAAGGTTCTTCACTTTGAGAACAGACAAGACCGGACCGAAGATCTCTTCCTTTGCAATACGATGATCGGGTTGCACATCGGCAAACACCGTCGGCCTGTAGAACCATCCGCTGCCGAGACCCGGTTCAAGTGGAATTTCTCCTCCCGCAACGAGCCGGCCTCCCTGCTGCAGGCCGATTTCCACATAGCTCTGCACTGTCTTCCGCTGACTTTCATTGACACACGGACCAACATCGACTCCCTTATTGAGTCCGTTGCCGAGCTTCAACGTGGCAACACGCTTGATGAGCATTTCCAGGAACACGTCATGAATCTTTTCATGTAACAACAAACGACTTGTTGCCGTACAGCGCTGACCGGTCGTGCCGAACGCCCCCCACAAAACGCCATCGAGTGCCAACTCCAGATTCGCATCATCCATAACGAGTTGGGCGTTCTTGCCGCCAAGTTCGAGTGAGACGCGTTTCAACGTCGCGCTGGCGACCTCGGAGATTTTTTTGCCGACGGATGTCGAGCCGGTAAAGCTGACCAGGTCAACATCGGGGTGAGATACGATGCTCATTCCCACATCAGCACCACCGCCATGGACAATATTGACCACTCCTTCCGGAACACCTGCATCGAGCAGAATTTCCACAAGTGACGTTGCCGTTGCCGGCGTATCCGTAGCGGGCTTGAACACGATGGTATTGCCGCAGAGCAGCGCCGGGAATATTTTCCACGTAGGGATGGCCATGGGAAAATTCCAGGGGGTAACAATGCCAGCCACACCTATCGGGACACGCAATGCCATATTAAATTTGTTGGGCAGCTCGGATGGTACAGTGTGCCCAAACAGGCGTCGCCCTTCAGTGGCTGCATAGTATGCCGTGTCGATCCCTTCCTGTACATCTCCGCGCGTCTCGGCAAGGACTTTGCCCATTTCCCTGGTCATTTGCGATGCGAGTTCCTCTTTGCGGGCGACCATCAGGTCGCCCACTTTACGGAGAATGTCACCACGCTTCGGCGCCGGAAGAAGTCGCCATGATTCAAATGCCTTACGCGCTGCGCGCACTGCCTCTTCGACATCCTCTTTGCCTGACTTCGGGAACACGCCCACGACTTCATCCCAATTGGCCGGGTTGCGGTTTTCAAACGTCTGCCCGGATTTTGCATCAACCCACTTACCGCCGATAAAATTCTGGAACTTCTTCATGTTACTCCTTTGCTATTCTATGCCAGACCCACTCTGCGGAAGATATACTCCACATTACGGAGACTTTTAGAAAGATCAAATAATGAATCGGCCTGCCCACCAAGTGCAGCAGCCATTTCCTTGTCCGCTTTTACAACATCCTTAAAGTTCTTCTGTGACTGCCAGACATCCATTGCTGCACCCTGAACAAGCCGATACGCTTCCTCGCGCCTCATTCCCCCGGAGGTCAGAGCAAGAAGAAGCGACTGCGAAAAGATCAACCCCCTGGTCCTGTCGAGATTCTTGAGCATGTTCTCGGGATAAACAAGAAGCTTATCCATCACGTCTGTAAACAGGTTGAGCATATAGTCGAGAAGGATGCAGCTATCCGGTACGATTACCCGTTCGACCGAAGAGTGCGTTATATCCCGCTCGTGCCACAACGCAACGTTTTCCATTGCTGCCAGGGCATTTCCACGCAACACGCGTGACAGTCCGGCAATGCGCTCGCACGTGATCGGGTTCCTCTTGTGCGGCATTGCCGATGAGCCCTTTTGTCCTTTGGAAAAAAATTCCTCCGCCTCAAGAACTTCCGTCTTTTGCAAATGCCTGATCTCCGTTGCAAACTTCTCCAGGGAACTACCGATAAGGGCAATCGTTGTGAGAAATTCCGCGTGTCTGTCCCGCTGTAGAATCTGCGTCGATACAGGTGCCGGCTTCAGCCCAAGCTTTGCGCACACGTATTCTTCCACCTTCGGACTGAGGTGCTCGAAGGTTCCAACGGCTCCTGAAATTTGTCCGACGGCAATCCTGTCAACGGCCGATGAGAGCCGCGCGATGTTCCGTCTGGTTTCATCATACCACAGAGCGAGCTTTAACCCGAATGTCGTCGGTTCGGCGTGAATACCGTGCGTCCTGCCCACCATGACAGTGGTCTTGAATTCCTGTGCGCGACGCGCAAGAACCTCAGCCAAGGCATGCAGATCGGTCAAGAGCAGTTCACCCGACTGTTTCATCTGAACGGCAAGTCCGGTATCAAGCACATCAGACGACGTCATGCCGAGGTGGATGAACCGGGATTCCGGACCGACAAACTCCCCTACACTGGTGAGGAACGCAATCACATCGTGCTTCACCTCGAGCTCGATCTCATCAATGCGTTTGACGTCAAAACGGGCCCTTTCCCGTATCACCTGTGACGCTTCCCGGGGAATCACGCCAAGTTCGGCCTGCGCTTCGCATGCAAGAATCTCAATCTCCAGCCAGGTCCAATACTTGTTTTCGTCGTCCCAGATTCGACCCATTTGGGGGCGTGTATACCGTGTGATCATGCCGGACGCTTCTCCAGCTTCAGATCGAGGTCCAGTATCTTGCGCTCACGTATTACACGCACCTTCAGAACATCACCGACCTTATGATCGTTGACAATGGCAATCATTGTCTGATCGTCGATGATGCGCTCGTTGTTTACTGTCGTCACAATATCACCCACTTTGAAACCGGACCGGTCGGCGGGACTGCCGCGCTTCACGTCGCTGATAATGACCCCCTCGGCTTTCTCCAGTCCGAAATACCGCGCTATGCGGGCATCTACGACCTGGATTTCCAACCCCGTCCAGTATTCGCGCTCGATCTTGCCGCTTTGTTTCAACTCGGCAATAATCGACTTGACGCGATTGATGGGAATGGCAAACCCGAGGCCGATGCTTCCCTGGTTGGGAGTATAGATCACGGCATTCACGCCAATAACCTCGCCCAATGAGTTCACCAGTGGACCTCCACTGTTTCCAGAGTTAATCGCCGCATCCGTTTGAATCATTCCCCGATACACGCGGCCCTGTTCACCACGCAGATTCATCTCGGTTGCGCTTACTACCCCAACCGTCACAGTCGGTTTGTCGCTGATGTCGAATAGTCCAAACGGATTACCGAATGCAACAACCCATTCACCGATAATGACATCTTCGGAATTCCCGAGCTTCACGTACGGCAGGTTCTTGCCGTCTATTTTCAATAGAGCGATGTCAGAAACAAGGTCGGTTCCCACAACCCTGGCATTGTATTTTTCACCATTCGTCATCGTCACGGTGATTTCCTTGGCATTCCCCGCAACATGATCATTCGTCAGGATGTACCCATCAGGAGAAATAATAAACCCCGATCCCAGATTGGGTACTTGTTTCGTAAACGTTTGATCTCCGAAGAACTGACGGAAAAACGGATCGTCACCCCAGGGAGTCATCTGGCGATAGACACGCAACTCGATAACATTGATGCCCACCACAGCCGGACTGACCAACGCCACGGTTTTCGTGATTGCATTCCGGCGTGAGGATGTTACTTGCTCCGCCACCGAGTCGCGTTGTTGCGGAGTATACCCGACGGGGCTTACCGGCAATGAGGAATCACCAATTGCAGACGTCTGTATCTCCTGTCCGGTTCCTGCGTCGGATGAATGACCAATATTATAGCCAATCAACCCGCCGCCAAGAAACGGAAGCAAAAGAACGATAACTGTTGTCAGAACCTTGTTCTTCATCGTCTCAACTCTTGTCTGTCACTTCTTTCTCTTCAATGCTCTCTGAGCCGCTTTGACGATAGCGTTTCGATCAATGCCATACTTCTGCATCAGCTCCGGTCCTTTGCCGGATTCTCCAAACGTATCATTCACCGCCACGAACTCCTGTATCGTGGGGTGATGTTGCGAAAGATACTCTGCAACCGCGCTGCCAAGTCCGCCGTGAATCTGGTGGTCTTCCGCTGTGACAATAGCGCCGGTTTCCTTTGCTGCCTTGAGCACCGCTTCCTTATCCAGCGGCTTAAGGGTATGCATGTTTATCACTCGCGCCGAGATCCCACCGGTGGCGAGCGTCTCCGCTGCCTGGATTGCTTCCCACACCTGAAGGCCCAGGGCAATAATCGTGACATCGGTTCCTTCAATAAGCGTATTGGCTTTGCCGATCGCGAATGGAGTCGATTCATCAGTAAACATCGGAGTGTTATCGCGGAAGAACCGGATATAGACCGGGCCTTTGGTAATCTTGAGCGATTCTTTCACCGCACGCTTCGTTTCGAGATAATCGGACGGGCTGATCACGGTCATGTGAGGCAACACGCGCATCAGCGCCAGGTCCTCAAGGGACTGGTGTGTTGCACCATCCGGACCGACGGTAATGCCGCAGTGCGAGGCGCAGATCTTCACCGGCAACTCGCTGTAACAAAGCGATTGGCGAATTTGATCGAATGGCCTGCCCGCCGCAAACTCGCCGTAGGCAGAAGCAAATGGGACCTTGCCGACCAGAGAAAGTCCAGCAGCGATGCACATCATGTCTGCCTCGGCAACACCGACAGAAAAGAATCGATCCGGGTAGGCCTTTGCAAATGCGTCAACCTTGACTGAACCACTCACGTCGCCGCCTAATACAACGACATTCGGATTCTCTTTACCCAACTCCATCAACGCGTCGGAGAAACCCTGGCGCGTTGCTTTCTCGCCCTTGTTTTCAATCTTCTTCATTTTGTCACCTCGGCCACTTGCTTCTCCCATTCAAATTCCATGAAATCCCCGAAACGCGTCGGGGCCAACTCACTGAGCGCCTGCTTCCCTTGTTCAATGTTCGGCGGAACACCATGCCAGCGATAGTCATCCTCCATAAATGACACCCCGCGTCCCATGAAGGTCTTTGCTATCACTACGGTTGGTTTACCTTTGAAGTTTCTCGCCGTATCCATTGCTCCGAGGAATTCATCGATATTGTGGCCGTCGCACTCAATCACATTCCATCTAAACGAACGCCACTTGTCCGCCAGAGGTTCAAGTTCCATCACTTTATCCGTACGGTTATCAATCTGACAGAAATTTCTGTCAACGATTGCTGTGAGGTTATCAAGATTGTAGTGGCCGGCAGTCATTATTCCTTCCCATACCTGACCTTCATCCAATTCGCCGTCTCCATGCAACACCACCACTCTGTTCGGCTTCTTGTCCAGTTTCAGCCCCATTGCTGTGCCGGCAGCAATCGACATCCCCTGGCCAAGTGAACCGGAGGCGATTTCAACACCGGGCACACCATGCGTGTACCATGGAGCCGGATGCCCGTGAAGGCGAGTATTCAATTTGCGGAGGGTGGAGAGTTCCTGAATTGGATAAAAACCTGCGCGTGCGAGCGTGGAATACCAGACTGGTGCAAGGTGGCCTGCCGAAAGAAAGAAGAAGTCCCGTTCAGGCAATGTCGGGTTCGCCGGATCATACTTCAATATCTTGAAATACAGAGAGGAGAAAATATCCGCGAGGCCAAGAGGTCCGCCGGAGTGACCGGACTGAGAGATCATCAACATCTTGATGATGTCTCTCCGTATCTGTCGCGCCATTTCCTGCAGGTCGGCCGTATCAAATTCCTGATGATCTATCGCAGCCATTGTTTCATCCTTTGGTTTGAGTTTTCGGAAACCATTCCAGTACCGGCCGTGCGAGTTTTGCAAGAAGATTTGCAAAGAGCACCACCGCCAAGTATGTGTACTCCAATTGATCGCTGCCTTCGGGAAGCAGCCACGCGAGCACTTCGACAGGAGCGAAGAAGACGACTCCGAGGGTCAGGAGACAAGCACAGGCACTTCCCACATTCACATCTTTCGATATCCTGTGTCCAATAACCCAGAACATCCCCCACACAACCACGATCTTCCACGCTATGACGAACATGACACCCGCAGCAGTGGCAAGACCGCGCCCCCCTCTGAATCCCAACCACACCGGCAACGTATGCCCAATGGTGGCTCCTATTCCTGCTGAAGCCATCTCCGGAAATTCTGAACTCCAGATTCCCTTTGCAAGGAGCACCGCAGCTATTCCCTTTACCATATCCACGATCAGTACCGTGCCACCCACAGTTTTTGAGTTGGTGACAAGGTAGCTATTGAGGGTCCCAACGTTACCACTACCGGCTTGTCTGATATCAATCTTCGACTTCCATCTGACGAGGAGGTAGGCAGTGGGTATAGACCCGAGGAGATACCCCAGAAGAAACGGCAATGCGAGCGAGAGTGGAGCTGACAAGGAACGGCTTGCCTTATTTTCAGTGAGTTGCGAAGAAAAGGTACGAAAAAACCGATGGAGAGTCAAGGTAACCTGATGCACGAGAATGAGTTGAAGGAATATGCTTCCTTGATTCTCCAAGCCAAATGGAGTATATTGAGCACGCATTCAACCGACATGCCTCTTCACCACTCTGGAAGATACACGCCTGCGGGTGCCTTTGTACAGACCATGACCAAAGACGATCTGAAACACGTTCTCGAACGCCACAAGCAGGGCACCCTCTCCACAAAGAAAGCTATTGAACAGCTCTCCGCCCCGCTTTTTGAATCCCTTGAGTTTGCACATGTAGATCACCACCGCGAATTGCGCCAGGGATTTCCAGAAGTAATTCTCTGTGAAGGGAAAACGGAAAAACAGGTCGCTGAGATAGCACATCGGATTGTCAAACACGGCAGCATACTTCTCGCGACCCGTGCGACACGGGGACATTTTTCCGCTGTGAAGAAACTCGTTCCCAAAGCCCGGTACAATGAGGTCGCCCGAACGATCAGCGCGAATGAACATCTTATCAAGCACAAGGGTGCAGGAACTATTCTGGTGGTCACAGCAGGAACGTCCGATATTCCTGTTGCCGAAGAGGCACTTGAAACAGCGGGCGCAATGGGTAATTCTGTGGAAAAGCTGTTTGATGTCGGGGTAGCAGGTATCCATCGCCTGCTTGCACGAAGTTCCACACTCCGTGAAGCATCTGTCATCATCGTTGTCGCCGGTATGGAAGGGGCGCTACCCAGCGTCATCGGCGGATTGGTGGATGTTCCGGTAATTGCGGTCCCGACTTCTGTCGGTTATGGAGCAAACTTCAAGGGCATCTCGGCGTTGCTTGGTATGCTGAACTCCTGTGCACCGGGTGTCACTGTTGTGAACATTGATAACGGTTTTGGCGCCGGCTTCGCGGCAAACCGTATCAACCGCAGTAGAGAATAATCATTAAAACGAATCCAGGAAAAATAATGGCAAAAGATATTTCAAAGATCTGCTTTTATGAGAATGTCCTCCAGACCATCGGGAAGACACCACTCATCAAACTGCGGAAGGTAACAGGCAGCGCAAAGGGATTGATCCTGGCGAAAGTCGAGTCTTTTAACCCCGGGGGCTCGGTGAAGGATCGTATCGGCGTTTCCATTATTGAAGAGGCCGAGCGCGAGGGCCGATTAAAACCGGGCGGGACCATCGTCGAATCAACGTCCGGCAACACGGGCATGGGGCTTGCCCTTGTGGCCGCGGTAAAGGGCTACAAGACGGTGTTTACCCTGCCCGACAAAATGAGCATGGAAAAAATCAGACTACTCCGGTCGTTCGGAGCGGAAGTCATCGTTACGCCCACTGCTGTCCCGCACGAATCTCCTGAGAGTTACACTGAAGTCGCCAAGCGCATTGTCCGGGAAACGCCGAACTCCATACTTGCCAACCAGTACTATAACCCCAACAACCCGGATTCCCATTACCGGTCAACCGGACCTGAGATCTGGGAACAGACCGGCGGCCAAATCACTCACTTCGTATGCGGTGTTGGTACAGGCGGTACGATCAGTGGTGCCGGAAAATTCCTGAAAGAGAAGAATCCCCAGATCAAAATCATTGGCATTGATCCAAAGGGGTCGGCGTTACGCGAGTATTTCTATACCAAGAAGATCACCCCGCTCCTCAAGACCTACAAAGTTGAGGGCATTGGCCAGGATTATGTGCCGGGGGTTCTGCACTTCGAGTATATTGATGAGATGATTGAAGTGACGGACAAGGAATCATTCCTTATGGCGCGCAGACTGACACGGGAAGAGGGATTGATGGCAGGAGGATCTTCAGGCACCGCTGTGGCAGGCCTGTTGAAGGCCGCGGTGCAATTCAAGGAAGACGACGTCATTGTTGTTCTTCTCCCCGATTCCGGGGAGCGCTACATCAGCAAGATCTACAACGACGACTGGATGCGGGAGAACGGCTTCCTTGTTCCCGAGCGGGTGACGGCTCGTTACATCATGCAGTCGAAGAAATTGGGGAAGATTGTCTCGATTGATCCCACTACCACTGTCCGCAAGGCACTCGACCTGATCAAGGAACATGACATCTCCCAGTTACCGGTACTCGACCACGGCAAACCTGTCGGCGCTGTCCATGATCATGAGTTGATGATGACAGTGATGGAACGGCCGGCGCTTGTAGATTCCCCGATCAGCACGGTGATGGGACCGAGCTTCCCGGTGTTGAACATTGATTCACATATCGAAGACGTGATCAAGCAGATGACCACGAAGCGCAACTCTGCCGTGCTCATTGAGGATGACCAGCGTGTTACCGGCATCCTCACGCGGTACGATGTTATCGAATACATGGGAAAGTAGCCACATGAGCGATCGCAAGAAAGGATTCTCCACCCGCGCCATTCACGCCGGGCAACCCGCTGAACCGGTGACGGGCGCAATCATGACGCCCGTCTTCCTCACCTCCACGTACGTGCAGGAGGAAATCGGCAAGCACAAGGGATATGAGTACAGTCGTGTTTCCAACCCGACCCGCACTGCGCTGGAAGAAAACATCGCAGCACTCGAAGGGGGGCTGTACGGCATGGCGTTCGGCTCCGGCACCGCAGCAGTCGATGCCATCATGCATCTGCTGAAACCGGGCGATCACATGATCCTCTCGCAGAATGTCTATGGCGGAACCTACCGTATCGCCAAAATGGTGTGGGAGGACTATGGACTGCAATTTGATTTTGTCGATACCGTCGATCTCCAGAATATTGAACGTGTCATCAGACCCAACACGAAGATGCTGTTCATTGAAACACCCACCAACCCGACAATGGAGATCACCGATCTGGCGGGCGCAGCGACAATTGCCAAACGGCACAAGCTTCTTTCCGTTGTCGATAATACTTTCGCAACCCCGTTTCTTCAACAGCCCCTCTCCTTCGGCTTCGATATCGTCGTCCACAGTCTTACAAAATACCTGAACGGACACAGCGATATGCTGGGCGGCTTTGTGGTCACCAACGATGCCGCGGTAACGGAGAAACTTCGCTTTCTGCAGAAAGCCGTCGGCGGAATCCTGAGTCCGTTTGATGCATGGCTCTGTATGCGGGGCACCAAAACGCTCGCAGTACGTATGAAGCAGCATAACGAAAACGCCATAATTGTTGCTCAATGGCTCATAAAGCAGCAAGGTATCCGGAAGGTGTACTATCCGGGTCTTCCCGACCATCCGCAGCACGCCCTGGCCAAAAAACAAATGCGCGGGTTTGGGGGAATGATCTCCTTCGATCTTGGAAGTCTGGAAAACGCGGCCGCGTTCCTGAAGCGTGTCCGGCTGTGTGCATTGGCCGAGAGTCTTGGCGGCGTGGAAACGATCATTACTCATCCCGCAACGATGACACATGCTGCCATACCGCCGGAGCAACGTGTGCGAATTGGCATCACGGACGGGCTGGTGCGCATTTCCGTCGGCATTGAAGACGTTGAAGATATCATCACCGACCTGGACAAAGCCCTTAAAGGGTCAGGTTGAATTCCAAAACCGATTTAGGTATCTTGCATCTGCAATTCGATACCATTCGACACTCATTCCTCAATAATCGTTACGCCGACCTATGAAAGCTGTGATCATGGCTGGTGGGTTCGGGACGCGCTTGCGGCCCCTGACGTGCAATACCCCGAAGCCAGTGGTGCCCGTCATGAACAAACCGATGATGCACCACATCGTCATGCTGCTCAAGAAACACGGCATTAACGATCTCATTTCCACTCTCTTCTATTCTCCCGATGCAATCACGTCATATTTTGGTGATGGTCAGCGGTTTGGCGTGAAGATGAGCTATGTGAAGGCCGACTCCGATTATGGAACAGCCGGCAGCGTTCGCAATGCCACAAAAGGGATGAACGAACGCATCCTCGTCATCAGCGGCGACGTGCTCACCGATTTTAATCTCACGGAAGCCATCCGCTTCCACGAGGAAAAGAAGGCAAAAGCCACGATTGTCATGACGCACGCCAAGAACCCCCTGCAGTTTGGCGTGGTGATCACCGATGACCAGAATAGAATCACCCGCTTCCTGGAAAAGCCGTCGTGGGGCGAAGTATTCAGCGACACCATCAACACGGGCATTTATATCATCGAGCCGGATATTCTGGAGCTGATTCCGTATCGCGAGGACTGCGACTTCAGCAAGGACTTGTTTCCATTGATGCTCAGACAGAATCTCGGCCTCTACGGATACGTGGCTGAAGGATACTGGCGCGACATCGGCAACCTGAATGAATATCAGGAAGCCCACATTGATGCGCTTGCCGGTGCCGTCGCAGTTGACTTCGAGGGTACAAAGCAAGGCAACGTGTACGTCGGCGAAGGGACCTCGTTCCATGAGGGCAAGTTTGATGCACGCGGTACGGTTGTCCTTGGAAAGCACTGCACCATCGGTGACAATGTGCGGATCTCCAACAGTGTCATCGGTGACAACTGCGTTATCGGACCGGGCACGACAATGGCCAACTGTGTGTTGTGGAACGACGTCATCATCGGCCACAGTTGTGATCTGTCGTCGGACGTCATCGGTTCCAAGTGTTCCATCGGTGAGAAGTCGGTAATTGCAGAGAATGTCTTCATCGCCGATGCGTGCTGGATCGGACGCAAAGCACAACTCTCGGCGAACATAAAACTCTGGCCGGAAAAGGTTGTTGAGGAAGGAGCAATTCTCACACGCAGTCTCGTGTGGGAGGATAAGTGGCTGCGTGAGTTGTTCACCGAATCACGGGTCACCGGACTTTCCAACATTGAAATGAATCCCGAGTTCGGCGCCAAGCTCGGCGCGGCGTACGGAGCGTTCATCGGCGAAGGGAAAACCGTGGTTACCTGCCGGGATTCCGATAATGTTTCCCGGATGATCAACAGGGCGCTCATCTGCGGACTTGTTTCCGCGGGCGTGAACACATTTGACCTCCGTACGATCTCCATTCCCCTTCTCCGTCACGAATTGAGCAGTGGCAAGGAAGCCGGAGGAATCCATGTGCGCCGGTCGCCGTTCGACAAGAATCTTACTGATATTATTTTCTTTGATGCCAACGGAACGGACCTGCCTACCAACAAGACAAAGAGTGTTGAGCGGCTGTTTTTCGGCGAGGATTTTGCCCGTGCCACACGCGAGAAAGTCGGCACGATTTCGTTTCCGGAACGCACCACGGAATCGTACAAGGAACGTTTCCTCTCCTCTCTGGACGTCGAGGCGATCAGCAGTCAGAAATTCAAGGTGGTCATCGACTATTCCAACGGCATTGCTTCCACCATCTTCCCAATCATTCTCGGGTCATTCGACAGCCAGGTGGTGGCACTGAACGCCCACCTCGACCCGAAGCGTTTGACCCGTGATAAATACGAGTTTGATTATTCGCAGAAGCAACTTTCGCACATTGTCACTTCGCTCAAGTATGATATTGGCTGTTTGATTGATGCGGGAGGGGAAAAGCTCTTCCTCGTCAATGAGCGGGGCGAACCGATTGACAGTGATCGCGTACTGACCATCATCGCGCAGATGTTCCTTGAGACACATAAAAACGTCAAGGCCATAGCCGTACCAATTACGTCGTCCGGAGAGGTCGATATTGTCGCCCACAAATACGCGGTAAAAGTGGTGAAGACACGTAACAGCCACTCTGCAATGATGGAAGTAGCGCGGAACAAATCAGCAGACTTTGTCGGTGGTACCAAGGGCGGGTTCATCTTCAGCAGTTTCTTCTTTGCCACCGATGCCATGTATTCCGTGGCAAAGATCCTGGAGATGATGGCACACACCGGAAAGCGGCTCGGCGCCATCGACGATGATATTCCGCATCTGTTCGCTGCGAAACGTAACGTCAACTGCTCCTGGGAACACAAGGGCAAAGTCATGCGCAACATCATGCGCGATACGGAAAGCATGCGCCGTGACCTCGTTGACGGCGTTAAAGTGTATTTCGACAACGGACGAAAAGAAGTCTCCGCGTTACTCATTCCCGACAAGGAACGTCCGCTGTTCCATATCAACGTGGAAGGCCGTGACCAGGAAAGCGCTGACATGCTCGCCAATCAATACGAGAAGAAAGTCATCCGCTGGCGCGATGAACCATAGGAGAACAACAACAGCATGAAGATCAGTGATATCCTGAATGAGCAGCTCGTGATGACCGGTCTTTCGGGCAACACGAAAGACGAAATCATCGAAGCAATGATTGATCTCGTCTCCACTTCACCGAAGGTGACAGATAAAACAAAAGTGCGGAACGCCATTTTCGAGCGGGAGAAAATCATGTCGACCGGTGTCGGAAACGGCTTTGCCATTCCCCACGGGAAGACCGATGCGGTGACTGATATTGTCGCGGCGTTCGCCGTCACTGCCGAGCCCATCGACTATGAGTCCCTCGACGAGAAGCCCGTGCGTCTGGTCTTCCTGCTGGTGGGCAAGGACAGTATGGTCGGCCCGCACATCAAACTGCTCAGCAGAATCTCCCGGCTGATGAACAAGGAGGATTTTCGCAGACGCTTGCTGGATATGAAGACGGCCAAAGAGGTGATTGACCTGTTCCGGCAGGAAGAAGCAACCTACTTCGAGGCCTGATGTCGAAGGAGCGGAAGCGTCCGGACCTCGAGTACCGCCTGCTCATCACTCCCGGGTTCGATGAGCGACGGGAAGTGCCCACCACGCGTTTCCTTCTTCATACCGTCCAATTCTTCGCATCGTTTCGCTATGAGATTTCCGTGCTGGAAAAAGTAGAGGGGAAAACTATTTCTTACAAGGTGCTGGGGTTAAAAGCTCCGCAATTGAGTCTGCCTGCAGCCGGACATGCACTCTTCCAGCGGGAATACGACAACCTCCGTGGTACGTATGCAGTAGCCATCGAAGGACTTGATGCACGGAAGAACATATTCACCATCAAGATCACAAAAACAAAAATCCAGATTCTTGATTCACCCACACCCAAGTTCGTGGAGGTCATTGTCGACCCCGCGAAGTGGTCCGAATTATAAGGTAGAGTAAACAATGATCCCAGTGTTATTCGAGCTTGGTCCCATCAAAGTCTACAGCTACGGCCTGATGCTCGGCGTCGGGTTTCTCCTCGGGAGCTACATTCTCTCGCTTGAGTTGAAGAGAAAAAAACTCGACCCTAACATGGCAAGTACCATCACAATTCTGTCCGTGGTATTCGGTATTGCCGGAGCCAAGTTGTTGTATCTGCTTGAGCATTGGAGTCAGTTCATTGCAGACCCGTTTGATATGGCATTCTCAGCCGGTGGGTTGACCTGGTACGGCGGATTTATCGTCGGCATGACTTCGATCTTTGTATACGTGCGCTCCAAAAAGGTCCCATTCCTCAAGGTATGGGATTGCCTGGCTGTTGGATTAATCCTTGCTTATGGTGTTGCCCGGCTCGGCTGCCATTTCTCGGGAGATGGAGACTACGGATTCCCTACCGATCTACCGTGGGGAACGAACTATGAAAACGGCACCTATCCCCCGTCACGGGCGTTTGCCATCTTTCCGGAGATTACGAGCCAGTACCCGGGTGGCATTGTACCAAACAACACGCCGTGTCATCCGACGCCGGTGTATGAGATGATACTTGGTGTGCTCGGTTTTGTGTTGCTCTGGAAACTGCGAACAAAACCGTGGCCCGATGGGAAGCTATTCGCATTGTATCTCATGCTGGCAGCCATGTTCCGGTTCAGCGTGGAGTTCCTGAGAATTAACCCCCGGTTGCTGTTAGGACTCTCCGAGGCACAGCTTATCAGTGTGGCGTTGTTCCTGCTTGGTCTCGGCGGGTTCATGTATCTTGGCAAGAAGACACAAACCGGCGCAACGACATGATTATTGTTGACCTGTATTCCAAAGATGATTGCCATTTATGCGAGGACGCGAAAGCCGTACTTGAAAAAGTACAGCGTGAGATTCCGTTCACATTGAGGGAGACAAAGATCATCCCCGGCGATCAATACTATGAAGAATACAAGGAGACGGTGCCGGTTGTGCACATCAACATGATCCCCACCTTTAAGTACCGGGTGAACGAAGGCATGCTGAAGTTCCGGCTCATTCAGGAGCAAAAGGACCTGCTGCGGGATGATAACGAGGAAGACGATGCCAACGACAGCGAGATGTCGCGATGATGATCGTGGCAAAGGGCCTTGAAGCCCTGGGTATCGCCTGCGTAATGATCGGACTGGTTCAAGGACTCAACAGCGAAACGATGTGGATGGAACTGTACCTGTTCCTCATCGGCATGGCGGTGTTCGGCGTTGGCTGGTGGATGGAAAAACGCATCACCCGGAAACTGAAAGCGTAAGAGGTCGTGGGACGGGACGCTGTCCCGTCCCAGGACACTTCCCAATATTTGGTCGGGATAGCATCCCGACCTACAACATGTAGGACGAGTCGCAGACCCGTCTATTTACACATCTGAGTTTTGTTTCTTTTCCTTCTCAACTTTTCCCTTGATCTTATGCCTTCAATCATTCCCGGCCGCAAACCTGTCATAGAAGCCCTGAAAGCCGGCACATACATCGAGCGTATTGTGCTGTTGCGGGGCATACAGGGAACCATCATCGCCGAGCTTCGAACGCTGGCTGAACGCAAGAATGTCGCGGTAGTTGAGTTACCGCGTGAGGAGTTCCGTGCCATTGCCGATGATGCCACCACGCAGGGAGTCGTCGCTGTTGTCGGACAGAAAAACCTCTCGAGTATTAAGTCCATGCTCAATATTCCCGTCGAGCGCAACCAGAAGGGCTTCCTCCTTCTCCTTGACGGGATAGAAGACCCGCAGAACCTCGGCGCGTTGATACGCACTGCTGAGTGTGCAGGCGTTCATGGCGTTGTTCTCCCCAAGCACCACGCCGCCTCTGTCAACAGCACGGTCGTCAAGGCCTCCGCGGGCGCAACTGAACATATGGCAATCGCAGAGGTAACCAACCTCGTTGCCACGATTGAAGAACTGAAGGAAGCCGGTTACTGGATTATTGGACTCGATGCCTCCGGTGACAAGAATTACACAGAGGTGGACTATTCAACACCAGTTGCGGTTGTTGTTGGCAGTGAAGGTAAAGGGATACGAAGACTTGTCCGGGAGAATTGCGATCACCTCGTGAAGATACCGGTGCTCGGCAAGGTGCAATCTCTCAACGCGTCTGTCGCGGGAGCGCTCGTCATGTATGAGGTTGTGAGGAGAAGGAGTTGATTGATCTGAGCAGTAGGTCAAGCGTCTCGCTTGACCAATGAGCTCTGCGGACAATCGGGGCGATTGTCCTACTTCCCGATAGTTTATTAGCAATAGAACTCTCCATCTTATCCCTACCTTATAAAGGGAGGGATGATATTGAATCCGGAATCGCAGATAAAAACTATGCCCTGCGAAACCGTCGGCTGGCGTGGTGGCAATTCAGCCTGAGTTTCCGGTTTGCCTCGTAGGGGCGTTCAATTGAACGCCCCTACAAAGAATCGATACCTATTAATTTCTTTGCGACCTTTGCGCCTTTGCGTGAGACACCAAGAGATTGCCCATGACTCTCGGCAAATTGTATCACACTATCGGACCTGAGCCGATCATCTGGCTTCTTGCATTCTTGTGCCTAGCAACTATTGATCCTGTGACTTCCACGTTTTCCCTTTGCCCTTTACACGCTCTTGGATTTCAATATTGCCCCGGTTGCGGGCTGGGGAGATCCATTTCCTTCTTGCTTCATGGCAATATCATCGCATCCATCAATGCCCACATACTTGGACTCCCCGCAACTGTTATTTTAATCTTTCGCGTCTATGCCGTCGTGCAAGCAGGATTGCAGAGACGCCTCATTCTCGATCACACCAACCACCAACGGAGCAACCATGGCCAACATACTACAGTTATTGCCCAACCTTGAGGGGGATGAAATGGTCTACATCCAGGGCCTCATCAAGGACATGCCCGATAACCAGGCTCAACAATTTGCCAATATGTACAGCAGCCGGCGAAAAGACCCGCAGACCATCATGTTGTCAACGCTGCTCGGTTTCATAGTCATCGCTGGCGTCCAACGGTTCATCCTCGGCCAGATGGGAATGGGCTTGCTGTACTTGTTTACTTGCGGCTTCTGCTTCATCGGCACGATCATCGATCTCGTGAATTACAAGAAACTCTCTTTCGAATTCAATTCACAAGCAGCTCAGCAGGTCGCTGTTATGGTGAGGGCGTCGAACTGAGCGTCAACGAAGGATAATCACGCCAAGACGCAAAGCCGCCCGAGTATTCCCTTTGGGTTGTCCATTTTCTTTTGCCCGCCCAAAAGAAAATGGACGAAAAGAAAAAGGCGCCGAAATCGAACGCGCTATCCCCGGATAATACACGCGAAGTTACATGCGATTTCAGCACCGTGCGCTAAAGCAGTAAGCACTGAAATCGCAAATCCAGTTTCTTTCGCCTCCGCACACTTCCTGCGATTTCGGGTTCGCAGATAAAACCCCAGAGCTCTGCGAAACCGTCGGCGGGAGCGGTGACAATACAGCCTGAGCTATCGGTTTGGGCGCGTAGGGGCGTTCAATTGAACGCCCCTACAAAGAATCGACACCTATTAATTTCTTTGCAACCTTTGCGCCTTTGCGTGAGATATTGCGTTTGTGCTTCGCTTTTCCTACGTTGCTTCGAGGTGCAGCAAGTATTTTCCTCCTTCTTTCTCGCTCACCTCTCGCTTACCAGATGTTTCCCATCAATGAGATAGACAAAACGAAATCACCGGGGACGCCGAAAACCGAATAGAGTAGGCAACACAATGACAAGAAGGTCATTATGAAAAAACGGGCAAGCGCTAAAGGGGCCTCCAGCTACCTGGCCACGGGCAGCGGAAAGTTGAAATTGGAAAACTACTCCGCTGGAAAAAAGCTGAAGACCGGAATGTACATAGCGGTCTTTGGAACCAATGGGGGCGTAAAACTTTTGAACACCCGCCAGCTATTGCCCGCAGGTGTGGCTGCTGCGGCTTCATTCGCAGGAATGGGGAAACAACTTGTAGAAACCTTTGATCCGCAATACGGATACGGCAAGTCATCTGCCCCGGGAAGGTTTTCATTCCAACACAGCAACAATCTGGACACTACTAATTTCGGGTGGTTGCTGCATCAAAACGCTCGCAAGGACGAAGAGTTGGCGTTCGACATATTCATGGGTGCATTTTTTGGATCTGAACAAGGGATTAACTACACTGTACTTGAAGTACACCTGTATTGTGATCTGGCAGCAACAACGCTGGCTATCAGCGTCAACGATACGGAGATAAACTACCAATTTGAACCTACAGGCGACAACAGGGTCATGCTATATCTCAGAAAACCCGCAGACAGCAACCTGCGGAGCATTAAGATAATGCTCAAGAGTGCCGATAACTCATCGACAAGCAGAATATATATCACCCGTGTAAAGCGATACACTTCAATGTTGTTACCCCCTAATGAGTTTGATACGCTTGAGGTATAACTCTTTCAACGTTGAGTCAGATGCTGCCAGCAATTTTTGGGGTCGCCGATAAAAGAACTGCGCTCTGCGAAACGGTCGGGAGCTTGCCCGCCGGAGCTTTAGCGAAGCCGGGCCATATCAATCCTCGGTTTTGACCACATAACAATATGTGCAACTCCTAAACCGCGCACGGCGGCACGTCCGCCGGAATGTTCTTCATGAAGGCGGATTTCGCAAGTTCTCTTTCCGCCGCTTTCTCTTCCAAAGAGAAATCGGCATTCAGCATAAATCCGTGATGTACTGAGATCATACTTCTCTTTGAAGAGAAGTATGCAAGAGAACTTTCCGAAATCGCAACCCGCGAGGCCAATGTAGCTCCTGCGTGGTTGAAAGACGATTTCATCTGTCGAAGTTGAGGAGATCGGAGAAGGGATTGCATGTCGATGAAATCGCCCGTCCTTTGGGACGAGGCCTCGTTCCGGCTATAGAAATATTGGATGGAACGGGCAAAGCTCTGACTGATCCCCCTCCCACACCCCCAGCGATTTCGGAGTCGCCGATAATCCACTTCGCCCTGCGAGACGAGTCAACCGTAGGGGTTTGATTAATCAAACCCCTACAAAGAAATGGAATTGGATGAAAAGAGTCGATAAACAGATGTGCTCCTGAGTTTTTCATGAAAGCAAGCACATATACAGAGTACGGACCGCCTGAGGTTCTTCAACTCAGAGAGGTGGCAACACCCGTCCCAAAAGAGAACGAGGTGCTGATTAGAGTACACGCAACAACAGTGAATCGAACTGATTGTGCGATGCTCAGAGCAAAGCCGTTCATCATGCGGTTTGGTACTGGATTGTTCAAACCCAAAGAACCGATACTCGGAACCGATTTTGCAGGCACAGTTGAATCTGTGGCCAACAAAGTTACAATGTTCAAAGTTGGGGAGAGAGTCTTCGGGCTTAGTGACAGCGGATTACACTCTCATGCCCAGTACATGACGATCTCGGATGATAAAGGCCTGGCAACAATACCGGAGAAGGTAACATTTGAACAAGCCGCAGCCAGTGTGGAAGGTGCACACTATGCATACAACATGATCAACAAAGTGGACATGAAGAGCGGGCAAAAGGTTCTGGTTAATGGCGCCACGGGAGCAATTGGTTCTGCCGCGGTTCAGCTGTCAAAGTACTATGGAGCACATGTGACTGCTATTTGCAGTACGAACAATTTGGAATTGGTAAGATCAATCGGAGCCGACAAGGTAATTGATTATGCAAAAGAGGATTTCACCAGGTCCAATGACAAGTATGATTTCATTTTTGACACAGTGGGAAAAAGCTCATTTGCAAAGTGTAAACCATTGCTGCAACCAGGTGGTGTGTACATTTCATCCGACCTGGGTCCGATGATTCAAAATCCATTCCTTGCGATCATTACCCCAATATTGGGAGGCAGAAAAGTCATATTTCCGATTCCGTTTGACTGTGCGAGGAGTGTTCGCCTCATCAAGAAGCTTATTGAGGAGGGGAAGTTTAGAGCAGTTATAGATCGACAATATCCGCTGGAGAAAATTGCCGATGCGTTTAGGTATGTCGAAACCGGAGAGAAGATAGGAAACGTTGTAATAACGAATCAATAAGCCAACCGTAGGGGCGTTCAATTGAACGCCCCTACAAAGAATCGACACCTATAATCTCTTTTGCGACCTTTGCGCCTTCGCGTGAACTCACTCCTCCACCTCCCCGCCCCGCATCAACCCGTACTTTTTCATCTTGTTGTAGAGGTGGCTCCGCTGGATGTTGAGCTCTTCGGCGGCGCGGGTGATCACCCAGTTGTTGGCTTCGAGGATCTTTTTTATGTAGGCCGCTTCGCTCCGGTCTTTGAAGTCCTGGAACGTGCCGGCAATATTCAACAGGTCGTCCACTTCCTTTTTTACGCCCATCCCGCCGTCAAGCTGGTCGGCGTCAATCGTGGTGTGCGGCGTCATGATCACGAGCCGCTCGACGATATTCCTCAGCTCACGCACGTTGCCGCTCCAGTCCATTGCTTTGAGTTTGCGCAACGCCTCCTCGGAGAATGACTTCTTCGGCACGCCGTAGCGCTGGCACACATCGTCGGCAAAGGATGCGGCAAGCAGCGGGATGTCGTCGCGGCGCTCGCGCAGCGGGGCAACCAGTATCGGGATCACGTTGAGCCGGTGGTACAAGTCCTCCCGGAAGTGCCCGTTCTTTATGGCTTCGGGGAGGTTCTTGTTGGTTGCCGCAATCACCCGCACGTCCACGGCTATCTGCTTGTTGCCTCCCACCCGCTCGATCTTCCCTTCCTCCAGCACACGCAGCACCTTTGCCTGGGCATTCAAGCTCATATCCCCGATCTCATCGAGGAAGATCGTCCCGCCGTCGGCCAGCTCAAACTTGCCGATGCGCTGGTTGGTGGCGCCGGTGAACGAGCCCTTTTCGTGGCCGAACAACTCGGACTCGATCAGCTCGTTGGGGATGGCGGCACAGTTGACTTCCACCAGCGACTTGTCCGCACGTTTGCTCTTGCGATGGATGGCCTTTGCGACAAGCTCCTTGCCGGAGCCGTTCTCGCCGGTGATCATCACACGCGCATCGGTCGGCGCAACACGCTCGATCAACGCCAGCAGCTCCTTGATACGCTGACTCGTACCGATAATCAGGTCCTTCCCCTCGGCCTTCTCGCGCAGTTGCTTGAACTCTGTCACCAGCCGCTTCTTCTCCACCGCATTGCGCACAACGATCAGCAGCTTGTCGCGGTCCAGCGGCTTCTGCAGAAACTCATACGCGCCACGGCGCGTGGCTTCCACGGCGGTTTCAATCGTCCCGTGACCCGAGATCATCACCACGGGGAGGTCGGGATGCTGGTCTTTTATGGTCTGTAACACCTTCAGTCCGTCCATGCCGGGCATCTTGATATCCAACAGGACGAGGTCGAACGCCGCACCGGCCACCTTCGCAATCGCCGAGGGGCCGTCCTCCGCAAACTGCACGTCGAACTTCTCGTACTCCAGCGTCATCCTGATGGAGTCGCGGATCGCCTTCTCATCATCCACTACCAGCACTGATTTCATCGTTGCTCCATGTTCGTGTGTAAAGAATCGGCACCGGTGATGAAGTGCGAGGGCATCACATCCTCGCCTGCCAGCACCGCCAGGCCAAACCGCTGTCCCTGCCTGTTGGAACGAATATCCCGCTCGTCGATCACTTCGCCCGGCACGTACCTGCTCTCCCCCATTTCAACAAAGTGGCCCATGTGGTCGGCAGCTTCCTCGGATTCCGACATGGCCGTAACAAATGCCGACCCGAAGAAATGCTGCAGCTTGTCCACGTCGCCGAACTGTCCCTTCGGCGTATCGGAGTAGAACCGGTTGGGAAGCGCGTGAACCCGCTCGTTGAACTCGTCTTCGAATTCGTATGTCAGCGGAACGGGTATTACCAGTCCGATCAGCGGCAGACGGAAATCCACGCGACGGTGTTCGATCGAGTTGAGCAGGCAGAGAAACAGCGCCTCATGCGTATTGCCCCATGTCAACTCCAGCGCACGGTGGTACAATGCATCGACAGCGTGGACATCGCCATATGTTGCCCGGAACTCTTTGAACTCATCACTCAGGATATACTCACGGTGTTGATAGACATCCTGGAGAATTTTTGGGATAAAGAACGGCGCAAAGAAGCTGATGGCTGCCGGTGGCGCATCGACCTCGGGGAAAGCCGGTGGTTGCTGGGAAAGTGAGGGCTGATGGAGTGCAAGGAACATGAGTATGATATAGAATGAACTGTTCCACCGAGCCTGTTCAAAAGCTCCCAATAGTGTCATTCTGAGGCCCGATGCTTTTTATCAGGGCGAAGAATCTGATCAGGATGAGAGATTCTTCGGTCGCGGAGCCTGCGCTGAGCGTAGTCGAAGCGCTCCCTCAGAATGACAATCGTCTCCCCTGCATGGTATAAACCAAACCGGC
>CAZIHJ010000002.1:47905-74698 GCA_964538485.1 uncultured Chitinophagales bacterium
ATTGCGAGAAGCGTTTCGCTCGCCTGCTTCCCACCCATCACCGCAATCTGCGCGCTGGGCCAGGCATAGATCAGCCGCGGGTCGTATCCTTTGCCGCACATGGCGTAGTTGCCAGCGCCGTAGCTGTTGCCCACCATGAATGTGAACTTGGGTACCACGCTGTTGGCAACGGCGTTCACCATCTTCGCCCCGTCCTTGATGATGCCACCCTGTTCGGCTCGACTGCCGACCATGAATCCGGTGACATCCTGGAAGAACACGAGAGGGATGCGTTTCTGGTTGCAGTTGAGAATGAAGCGGGCTGCTTTATCGGCGCTGTCGCTATAGATCACTCCGCCCACCTGCATCTCGCCTTTTTTGGTCTTGACGACCGAGCGCTGGTTGGCAACAATGCCGACAGCCCAGCCGTCGATGCGTGCGTAGCCGGTAACAATCGACTTGCCGAATCCGGCTTTGTACTCATCCATCTCACTGCCGTCAATGATGCGGGCGAGGACTTCGTACATATCATACTGTTTGGAACGATCAACGGGCATGACGCCGTGGAGTTCTTTCACATCAAACTTCGGTGCGACGGAGGCGATCCGGTCAAAACCTGCTTTCGGACCCGAGCCAAGTTTGCTGACAATGCTTCTGATTTTCTTGAGACACTCATCGTCGTTCGCCATCTTGTGGTCGGTGACGCCGCTGATCTCGCAGTGCATCGTCGCCCCGCCGAGCAGCTCGTTGTCGATCTCCTCACCAATGGCGGCTTTGACGAGATGCGAACCGGCGAGAAACACACTCCCGGTTTTATCCACGATCAGCGCTTCATCGCTCATGATTGGGAGATACGCACCACCGGCAACACACGGTCCCATGATGGCAGCAATCTGCGTGATACCCATGGACGACATGACGGCATTGTTCCGGAAGATGCGGCCGAAATGCTCTTTGTCCGGGAAGATCTCACTTTGCAATGGCAAGAATACGCCCGCCGAATCAACCAGATAAACGATGGGGAGCCGGTTCTCGATAGAAATTTCCTGGGCGCGGAGGTTCTTCTTGCAGGTAATCGGGAACCACGCCCCGGCTTTCACCGTGGCATCATTAGCGACGATAACCACTTCACGTCCGTGAATTTTCCCAATCCCAAACACCGTCCCCGACGAAGGCGCACCGCCATATTCTTCATACATCTCGAACGCAGTGAACAGCCCGACCTCAAGGAAGTAGCTTCCGGGATCAATCAGTTTCTGGATTCGCTCGCGTGCGGTGAGCTTGCCTTTCTGGTGGAGTTTCTCGATAGCCACCTTGCCGCCGCCAAGCTTCACCGCTTCGGCTCGCTGGTGTACGATATCGAGGAGTTTGCCGTAGGCCTCTTCGTTCTTCAGGAACGAGGGGGTCTTCTGAATTGCGGAACCGATCTGCGCCATGAACGTCCTTCCTTGTAACTATTCCACTTCGCTATTCATTATTCTTTGACCTCACCCCTAGTGGCAGTCCACAAATTCACTATCCCACATAATTGTAGTACACCCCTCTTTGATTCTCCCCTCCCGCCACAAAGACGGCGGGCGGGCGGAAAGGGGAGAATGAATTGTGGTGGGATGGTGGGCATGGACTCATTGCTTACTTCTTGGACAGCCACTGTAATATCATTCTTCCCCGATGAATATCGAATAGTGAACAGAGAACCATGAAGTCAGAAGTCATTTTCCGGAACTCCCAATTAGCTGAGAAGGTTTCTTGCAATCACCATCTTCTGTACTTCGGACGTCCCTTCGCCGATGGTCATAAGCTTGACGTCGCGGTACAACTTCTCGATGGGAAACTCTTTGATGTACCCGTACCCGCCGTGGATTTGGAGCCCCTCGTTTGTTGCGCGCACAGCGGCTTCGCTCGCAAAGTATTTGGCCTGCGCTGCGGCAAGATTGATATTCATCCCCTGTGCCTTCATCCATGCCGCCTTTTGGGTGAGAAGCCGTGAGGCGTTGATCTCGGTTGCCATGTCGGCCAATTTCCATTGGATGCCCTGGAATTCTCCAATGGGTTTTCCGAACTGGCGCCGCTCCTTCGCATATTTCAAACTTGCATCCAGCGCGCCTTGCGCAATACCGACGGACATTGCTGCAATGCCGACTCTGCCACCATCAAGCACCTTGAGCGCCTGTTTGAACCCCTCGCCCACTTCACCAAGAAGATTCTCGCCGGGCACACGGACGTTTTCAAAGATCAACGTCGCTGTGTCGCTTGAACGAAGTCCCAACTTATTCTCTTTCTTGCCGATAGTGAAGCCCTTCATTCCTTTCTCAAGGACAAATGCCGAGACACTCGACTTGCCTTTGCTTGAGTCGGTGACTGCCATGATCACGTAGGTTGAGCCGACGGAACCTTGCGTAATGAACGTCTTGCTTCCGTTGATGACCCAGTCTTTTCCATCGCGCTTGGCAAGGGTCCTCATGCCGCCCGAGTCGCTGCCGGAGCCGGGTTCGGTCAATCCCCAAGCACCGAGTTTACGACCGGAAGCGAGATCAGGGACGAATCGCTTCTTCTGCTCGTCATTGGCGAAGAGCATGATGTGTCCGGTGCAGAGACTATTATGCGAAGCAACCGTAAGGGCGACGGAAGGATCGACACGGGCGATTTCTTCTATGATGACGATGGCTTCGAGATCGGTGAGTCCGGCTCCGCCCAATTCCTCCGGCCAGGTAATGCCCATAAAGCCGAGGGCTCCAAGTTTCTCCACGGTCTCAAAAGGAAACTCCTGTGACTCATCGTACTTCATTATCAGGGGACGCATTTCAGTCTCCGCAAACTCCCGCGCGAGTTGCTGCACGGCCTTCTGACTTTCCGTGAGATTGAAATCCATACCCTGTGTCATCACCATTTCTTGACTCATAGAACTCCTGATTTAATGGTTGCGGAAATTATCTATCAATTCATGTGCAACGTCGTATGGCGTTGCGGTCAGGTTCACGACGGCATCAATCCTTGACGACAGCAATCGCTTCCGTTCGTCTCCCCAGAAGTCGATCTTCAGTCTGTCGGCGATTAATTCTCTGACCCGATTCTCAAGTCGGGCCTTACGACGCTCAAGCAATCCACCGCTTTTCTCAAGGAATGCGCGGTGTGAAGCAATCTGCCCGGCGATCTCCTCCGTGCCTTTCCCTTCGCTTGCAACACACTTGAGCACATCAGGCATCCATTCGGAATGCTTGCGGAAATGAAGGATCATCTTCAATGACATAATCGCCTGGTCTGCACCGGCACGATCGGCCTTGTTAAGCACGAAGAAATCCGCTATCTCCATCAGTCCGGCCTTCATCGCCTGGATGGAATCACCCGATTCGGGAACGAGCACGACGACCGTCGTATCCGCCGCTCCGGCAATATCCAATTCGGATTGTCCGACACCGACGGTTTCATAAATAATAATATCCTTGCCCGCTGCATCCAGAATATCTGCGGCTTCCATCGCCTTCTTGCTCAGTCCTCCCAGACTTCCCCGGGACGCCATACTGCGGATGAATACACCATCATCCATCTCCACGTCGGTCATGCGTACACGGTCGCCAAGCAGCGCGCCGCCCGTAAACGGACTGGTGGGATCCACGGCAATAATACCAACGCTCACGCCGGACTTCCGATAGAATTGCGCGAGCCTATTGGTGATGGTACTCTTTCCAGCTCCCGGAGGACCTGTAATGCCGATGCGATACGCTTTGCCCGTGCGCGGATATACAGCTCCAAGCAGTTTCTCTGAGCCCTCGGACTCATTCTCCACGATCGAGATCGCACGCGCAATTGTCACCCGGTCACCCTGTGCGAGCTTTCCGATATCAATCGCCGGACTACGCGCCATGCGCCAGCTCGTTCCTGAAAAAGTCCACCGTTCGCCGCAAACCCTCTTCCAACGTCACCTCCGGTTTCCAGCCAAGGGTCTTTTGAATTTTTGCGGAGGTGAGAACGCTGCGCATCTGTTCGCCCTTCTTGGCTTCACCATGTTTCTCTTCAATCGTCGTTCCGGTCAGCTTCCTTAGAATATTGAAGACACCGTTCACGTCAGTCTCAATACCCGTCCCGATATTGAAGTAATCCGAGCCCTTCACCTGCAATGCAAGCACGTTTGCCTTCACCACATCACCGACGAACACATAGTCACGTGTCTGCTTGCCTTCACCATTGATGACTGCCTGCTCATTCTTCAACATTCGTGTGGTGAATACAGAAACCACACCCGCTTCGCCTTCCGGGTTCTGGCGTGGCCCGTACACGTTTGCATATCTGAGACTCACGAAATCGAGGCCGTGTACCGCTTTGTAGTAGAACATGTAGTGTTCGGTGGTGAGCTTTGCGATACCGTAGGGGGAGATCGGGCGGGCGGGGTGATTTTCGTCAGCAGGGAAAAAATCCTGCTCACCGTACATCGCACCGCCGCTGGAGGAAAAGATGAACTTGCGAACACGCGTCCTCATTGCATATTCCAGCAGATTGATGGCACCAATGATATTGACGTTTGCGTCATACGCGGGATCGGACACGGATTTGCGGACGTCAATCTGGGCCGCCTGGTGATTGACAACATCGAATTGTTGTGAACGGAAGACCTGTTCGACCTGTGCAGCTTCGCGAATATCGACATGATGAAATGTCGCTTTGGGATTGATGTTCTTCTTCTTGCCCGTCGAGAGGTTGTCCATGATGGACACGTGATGCCCTTCGTTCACGTATGCATCGACAATCTGTGATCCGATAAATCCAGCACCACCGGTTACGAGAATCTTCATGTACGCCTCATTTGAATTGTGAGATACTTCGAGAATACCAAGTCACCAGATCCAGCTATATTGCCTGCACCGCTTTGTTGACGTTTTTCGACAGAGCTCTGTGAGCGATGTCGCGACGATAGTGCATTCCCTCAAAAGAAATCTTATTTACTGCTTCATACGCACGGGCAACCACATCCGAAAGACCGGCGCGGGCACTAAATGCGGTGATGGAGAGGACTCTGCCTCCACGGGTGATCGTTCTCCCCCTCGCTTCGTTGGTTCCACCATGGAAGACAGCAACATCCTTCATGTCAGAAACCGAATGCAACCCGTGTATTTCATGACCCGTTGTGTATTTGTCAGGATAACCGTGCGACGCAAGCACAACACAGACCGCCGCGCCAGGGATTTCAGCATGAGTCTGAGGAACGGACTGTACATTACCCGAAGCAGTTGCGATGAGAAGCTCGACGAAGTCACCTCCGAACAACGGTAACACAACCTGTGTTTCCGGATCGCCAAAGCGGGAATTGTATTCCACCACTTTGGGTCCTGCTGTGGTGATCATGACACCAACGTACAAACATCCTTTGTAAGGATGACCGTCGTTTCTCATTCCACTCAACGTCGGCTCAACAATCTCCGCGATAATTCTCTGCATCACTTCCGGTGTTACGATCGGGGCGGGCGCATAGGCACCCATTCCACCGGTGTTTTTCCCTCTGTCACCGTCCAATACGCGCTTATGGTCCTGTGCCGGCGCAAGAACGACATACGACGTTCCATCACATACTGCAAACACCGATGCTTCTTCACCTTCCATAAATTCTTCGACCACAACCGTGTCGCTCGCTGCCCCAAACGAATGACGGGACATCATATCTTCAAGTGCGGCAACGGCCTCATTTGACGACTGACAGATAATCACACCCTTTCCCGCCGCCAGGCCATCAGCTTTCAACACCAGTGGAAACGTGTGCGCTCTTACGTATGTAAGTGCAGCGTCAAGCTCATTACTTGAAAATGTCCTGTGTGCTGCAGAGGGAATATGATGCCGTTGCATGAACTCCTTGGCAAACCCCTTGCTCCATTCGAGTCGGGCGGCTGCCTTTGACGGTCCGAAAATGCGGAGCCCCCGTTGCTCGAAGAGATCAACGATGCCCTCGGCGAGAGGTTGTTCAGGCCCGACAACTGTCAGATCAATGTGTTGTTCCATTGCCCACTGAAGCAACCCTGTGATATCTGTTCCAGCAATGGAAACACACTGTGCCAACGCGGCGATGCCGGGATTCCCGGGAGCGCAATACAATGCAGTGACACGCTTGCTCTGACTGATCTTCCAGACGAGAGCATGCTCTCTGGCGCCGGAACCGATGACGAGAATTCTCATGCTATGGCTCAAACAACTCGTTAAAGACTTTTGCCAGTGAACCGGTGAGACTCACTCTGTTGTATTTTTCCACGACGTCCGGTGACGGGCCTTTAAGTTCTTTCCGCTCGAACTGTTGCACGTATCCAAGAATTGCCGCTTTGATCCCGGCAACGTCATCAGGATCGACAACCGTCCCTCCCGCCTCAAGGATGGTTGAGCGCATAAATCCGTCCGGCACACAGCCGAGAATGGGTTTGCCTGCCCCGATATACTCATACACTTTGCCGGGTGAACCCAGATCGTCACCCGCGACCATCCAGAGGACATCCGAGGAAAGAAGATACCGGATGCACTCGGCGTGCGGAACATAACTGACAATGTTCACTACATCCTGCAGGCCAAGCTGTTCAACGAGCTTCAGGTTCTCATCCCGGAAATTGCCGACAAACAGCGCTTCAATGCGTGTCCGGAGGTCCGGGTGTTCCTGCAAGAGATCATGCAACGCCCGGAGAAAATAATCCGGAACCCTGTCCTCCCAGAAAATTCCAGCATAGGTAATGCGCATCTTGCTGTTCGCCGGAGACGGTACGCGTCCTTCGGGAAAATCCTCCGGGTCAAACCCCTGCGTGATGATATCAATATCGTGATACGTAAGGAACTGGTAATGATTGATCAAAAGCTCCTTCACACGACGATTGGTTGTCACCACATGGCTGCTTGCTTTCAACGCTCTCCGTTCAAGAATTTTGTGCCGCCATTTGTGCAACGGCGTGGGATAGAACTTAAACGGATTATCGATCCAGGGATCACGATAGTCGAACACGAGGGGCTTGTTGATGCGTTCCTTCAACTCCATTCCAATAAGGAATGACGTGAAGGGAGGCGCCGTGCAGAAGATCAGATCGAAAGGCGTCTCCCGATGCAGAGCAACGGCCTTTTCCAGGGCGGCTTTTTTCCAGCCGATCTTGTTATCGGGAATAAAGAACGTGTCGCTGATCCGGCTCAACCACTTCCTTGTACGTTCTCCCGGCAGTTTTACCGTTTCCTTCTTCGCAAGGAATCTTCCCGGTCCGGCGGCAGGAGTTCGAACGACCTTCACATCACGCGAGTCAAGCTCCGCAAGCAACGTGTCATCCTGCGCGTAATATCCCACCGCATCCACCGTGAGCACCGTGGGCTGCCATCCGAATTGCGGGAGGTACTTGACAAACTTCAACGTTCGCTGGACACCGCTCAGGCCCATCGGCGGGAAGTAATACGCGATCACCAGAACCCTCAGGGGTCCGTCATGTTCTTGTTTCATTCTATATCACTATCAGTTCTTTGGGAGCAGTATTCAGCACATGACATCCCGTAGGAGTCAGTACCACGTCATCCTCGATCCGGACGCCGCCAAATCCATTAATATAGATCCCGGGTTCGATGGTGATGACAGAGCCCGAGGTCAGGGATTCTTTGCTGAGAAATGAGACACGTGGACGCTCATGAACCCGCAGACCCAGTCCGTGTCCAAGCGAATGCACAAAATATTTCCCGAATCCTGCCGCGACGATTCTATCGCGGGCAATGGCATCAAGTTCACGAGCAGGCATTCCGCCATGTGCTTCGGCAATTGCGGCTCGCTGGGCATCCAGCACCACGTTGTAGATACGCCGTTGCCTGGCGTTCACACGTCCGACAGCAACGGTGCGTGTGAGGTCCGAGTTATATCCCCGCACAGAACAGCCAAAGTCAAGGGTAACAAGCTCGCCCCGTTTAATGCGTTTGGAGGTTGCGCGGGCATGGGGAAGGGCCCCGCGTTCACCGCTTGCAACGATACACTCAAACGCGTCGCCATCGGCGCCGTGCATTTTGTGCAGGTAGGAAATCCGCGCTGCAACGTCTGATTCACTCACACCCGGACGAATAAAAGAAAGTATCTCAGCAAACACCTTGTCCGAGATTCTCACCGCTTCCTTGATAGCTTCAAGCTCCGATGGGTCTTTGACCAGGGTGAGATTCTCGACAATATCTGCTGTTGCTATCAACCGGACACGCGGCAATTGCTTCCGGAGCGCCAAGTACTGGCTGTACGAGACGTACTGTTCCTCAAAACCCACGCGCACACAGCCGTTGAGCAGGCCGGCATTAGCCACTTCATCAACCAATTCTTTTTGGGTGATAATCCGGCGAATGCCGTTCACTTCGCTCCGGCTCTGGAGAGAGTATCGTGTGTCCGTAAGGAAGGCCGCCTGACGCCGGCGAATGGCAACGAGGCCATTCGAGCCGGAAAAATTCGTGAGGTATCTCAGGTTGTGGGGGGATGAGACGAGCAGAGCATCCAGACCCTTTTCGACGAGCGTTGTTCGCACTCGAGCAAGTCGTTGTCGTGTCATCCGGGAAGAGGTCTCAGACGTGATAGTTCGGAGCTTCTTTGGTGATTGCAATATCGTGTGGATGACTTTCGCGCAGGCCTGCGTCGGTAATCCTGACGAAACGTCCGCGGGCTTTCAATTCGGTAATCGTCCCTGTGCCGCAATATCCCATGGCAGCGCGCAACCCGCCGACCATTTGGTAGACAATGTCGCCGAGAGCCCCTTTGTACGGAACGCGTCCCTCAATTCCTTCCGGTACAAGTTTCTGAATGTCATCCTCAGCATCCTGAAAATAGCGATCCTTGCTCCCCTGTTTCATCGCTTCCAATGATCCCATGCCGCGGTACATCTTGTAGCTTCTTCCCTCATACAGAACTTTCTCGCCCGGGCTCTCATCCACTCCGGCAAACAATCCGCCGATCATAACAGTATCGGCACCTGCGGCGATGGCTTTTGCAATATCACCGGTCTGTTTGATCCCTCCGTCCGCAATAATGGGAACGCCGCTACGACGGGCTGCACCTGCACATTCCATAATGGCGGTGACCTGCGGAATGCCAACGCCGGCGACCACACGTGTTGTGCAGATCGATCCCGGCCCAATGCCGACCTTTACTGCATCCACTCCCGCCCGGATAAGATCACGGGTTCCTTCAGCCGTTGCAACATTCCCGGCGATCATCTCCAGATTGGTAAATTTCTTCCGGAGCGCCTTAACTGTTTTCAACACGCCATCGGAATGACCATGCGCAGTATCGACGACGATCAGATCCACACCCCCTTTTACCAGCTCGCTTACGCGGTCGGTGGTATCCGCGGTGACACCGACTGCAGCCCCGACACGCAAACGACCGTGCTCATCCTTGGATGCGTGGGGATAACGTTTCTTTTTCTGGATGTCCTTGAACGTAATCAGACCATTGAGAGCACCATGTTTGTCCACGACGGGCAGCTTTTCAATCTTGTGCTTTTGCAAGATCCGTTCCGCCTGGTCGATTGTTGTGCCAACGGGAGCAGTGACCAGACGTTCCTTTGTCATTACTTCTGCAACCGCCTGATCTTCATCCGGCTCGAATCGCAGGTCACGGTTCGTGATAATTCCGATCAACCGTCCGGCATCATCAACAACCGGGATACCGGAGATCTTGTATTTATTCATCAATGCGAGAACGTCCCGCACACGCTGATTGGCTTTGACGGTAATGGGGTCGAGGATCATCCCGCTTTCCGAGCGTTTGACGCGGTCGACCTCCTCCACCTGTCTTGCGATCGTGAGGTTCTTATGGAGAATACCCATGCCCCCTTCACGCGCAAGGGCAATGGCCATTGCGGACTCAGTGACTGTATCCATGGCCGCACTCAGCAGCGGAATATTCAGGACGATATTGCGGCTGAGCTTTGTTTGAATGTTGACTTCACGGGGCAGGACATGCGATTTGGACGGAACAAGGAGGATGTCATCGTACGTAAGGGCTTCGCCGAGAACTTTATTCTTCGCCAAGAAAATTCAGAGTAGTTATGAAGTGATTATGAAAAAGCTTGAATGCCTGTTATGTCCTCGCCAACGATCAACGTATGCATCTCATGAGTTCCTTCGTATGTCAACACAGACTCAAGATTCGCGGCATGGCGCATCACCGGGTATTCATCAAGAATGCCGTTTGCGCCGAGGATGGTGCGGGCATCGCGTGCAATTTCCAGGGCATGATACACGTTATTCCGTTTTGCCATGGAGACTTGTTGCGGGCGGACATTCCCGGCGTCTTTGAGGCGCCCGAGTTGAAGGCACAACAACTGCGCCTTGGTAATCTCGGTGACCATATGAACGAGTTTTGCCTGCGTCAGCTGGAATGCAGCGATCGGCTTATCGAATTGAATGCGCGATTTTGCATAGTTCAACGCGGCATCGTAGCACGCCATCGCAGCGCCATTTGCCCCCCATGCAATACCGTAGCGTGCCTGGTTCAGGCACATCAGCGGTCCTTTCAATCCTTCCACTTTCGGAAGACGGTTCTGTTTGGGAATAAAAACGTCCTGGAAGATCAGCTCGGATGTAACGGAAGCACGGAGGGAATGCTTGCCCTTCATTTCCGGCGCGGAGAATCCCTTCATGCCCTTCTCTACCAGGAACCCGTTGACAACACCATTGAGTTTGGCCCACACTACTGCCACATCGGCAAGTGTTCCATTGGTAATCCACATCTTCGCCCCATTCAGCAGATACCCATCAGCTCGTTCCTCCGCACGCGTAATCATCCCTCCGGGATTGGAGCCATAATCCGGTTCCGTCAGGCCGAAACACCCGATGCTCTCGCCCTTGGCAAGTTTGGGAAGCCAGAAGTCTTTCTGCTCCTCTGAACCAAACGCAAATATTGGATACATGACGAGGGAACTTTGAACCGATGCAAAGCTTCGCACACCACTGTCGCCTCGCTCCAGCTCCTGCATGACCAGGCCATATGCGACATTGTTCATTTCGGCACATCCGTATTTTGCAGGAAGTGTGGATCCGAACAGACCAAGTTCGGCCATGTCTTTTACCAGGTTGAGAGGGAAGGTACCAGCGCGGGCGTGTTTTTCAATAATGGGAATAATCCGGTCATCAACGAATTCGCGGACCGTTTGTCGCACGAGGATTTCTTCCTGCGACAAAAGGCTATCGATGTTATAGTAGTCCACCCCGGCGAATTTTGGCATGCGTGTCTCAGAATAGCGTATATGGAGAAGCCCTGTCTACGAAAAGCAACACAGGGCCGGAAAATGAGTTGAATTGCACTAAAAAGAATGAAAAATGTGTTTCAAAGTCAAGGTTGAAGGGGCCCGACGGAGAGAAGCCGGACAAGTTGGTCAGGCCCGTCCGGCTTCATTGAAGGAGAGATAGAGATGTTACTGGTCAGAGAAGTATACTGACCTCAATCAAAAAAGTTTCACTTCGGAGAAAGAAATACTTGAACGGAACAACGATGGAATCAGTCGACGACCTTCATGCCGTATCGCTTGATCTTCAGGTAGAGGGTTTTCTTGCTGATGCCGAGGATATCGGCACTCTTGGTGCGGCTGTAGTTGTACTGTTTCAAGACACGTTCTATATGCAAACGTTCCAAGGTATCAAGTGACAGGTCGCCGTTTTCCGGAAGAGAGTCAAGTGTGCTCGTTACCTGGGTTCGATCACCCCTATGGAAGTACATGGCAAGATCCGATTCATCCACATATTCTCCGGATGAGAGAAGTACGGCACCTTCCAGCACATGCTCAAGTTCCCGCACATTTCCGGGCCAGTCATATGACATGAGAAGTTTCAAGGCGTTTGGGGTCAGCTTCTTGGGTTGCTTGGATTTTGTTTTACGGGTAAGGAAGAACTCCGCGAGAATGGGAATGTCCTCCGTCCGTTCCCTCAGGCTCGGCATGCGCACCGTAACCACGTTGAGTCGGTACAACAAATCCTCACGGAACCGACCGGCGGAGACCTCCGCCCGCAGATCCTTGTTCGTCGCAGTCACAACCCGAACATCGACGGTTAGCAAGTTCGTGCCGCCAACGCGACGGAATTCCCCGGTTTCAAGAAATCTGAGCAGTTTTGGCTGGATCGTCGGACTGATGTCCCCCACCTCGTCAAGAAACAGTGTGCCTCCGTTTGCAACCTCGACGAGCCCCTGCTTGGCGGTATATGCATTCGTAAATGCACCCTTCTCGTGACCGAACAACTCACTTTCCAGGAGTGTATCAGGAATCGAAGCGCAATTGACTGCCACAAACGGTCTGTTGTTTCGGGGGCTTCGACGATGGATGAGGTTGGCAATTAACTCCTTGCCGGTACCACTTGCACCTTGAATAAGGACGAACGAATCGCTCTCAGCGAAGCGTGTGGCACTCTCGACAAGCTTCAGAAACGAAGGGCTTTGTCCGATGATTTCGAAATTGCCGACACGGCGGTTCAATTCACTCTTCATGAGCTTATTATCAATGAAGAGTTGTTTGCGCTCTATTGCACGGTGAATCGTATTGAACAGTTCGTCGATGTCGTACGGCTTGGCCAGAAAATCATATGCGCCAAGTTTAATGGTTTGAATGGCTGTCTTGACATCGGCGTAATTGGTCAGGATAATGACCTGGGTGGTCGGTGAATATTCTTGAACAAACTTCAGTACTTCAATGCCGGTGACCCGGGGCATCCGGATATCAAGCAGGATTACATCATATACTTTGGCTTGAATCTGGTTGATGGCCTGGCCGCCATCCGAAGCAGTATTCACTGCAAATTCTTCGGACTCGGCAAGCTCGGTCTCAAGCAAGGTCCGAAGTGACTCTTCATCATCAACAATCAGGATCTGGTATTTCTTCGCCATCTTCAGTCCCTGAGCTCTTTCTTCTGTGGCGACCATTTCGCCAGGTTGAGCAACTCTACTCACTCAGTACTCGCTCAATTGTGGTCAGAAGGTCCACGAGGTCATATGGTTTGCTCACAAAATCTTCGGCACCAAGTTTCTTTGACTCGATCGCGTTTTTCAAGTCTGCAAAACCGGTCAGCATGATGACTTTCGTCGTGGGATGTTTGTCCTTGATAAATTTCAGCACTTCGAAGCCGTTCATTCGCGGCATTTTGATATCCAACAGCACAAGGTCAAACGCTTTCTTCTGCAATTCGTTGATTGCTTCATCTCCGTCGCCGGCCGCCGCTACCTCATATCCTTCGCTGACCAGTTCACTGCTAAGCACTGTTCGTAATGCGTCCTCGTCATCAACAACCAGTATCTTACGTTTGTCAGTCATCAGGTTACTCCGGTCAATGAAAAATCCGTCTGATTTTGACGCTCGGTAAAAAAACTCAAGCCGATACGTTTTTTCCTATTTTTCCCAGAACGGTACGATAATAGCGAAACAAATGCATAAAATCAACCCAATTCACAATTTTGAAGCACTCTCTTTGAGTATTGGCTCCAAACATGTTTGCAAGTGTCTTGCGCTTATGGTATAATGCGGCACAGCATACGGCAAGGAAACGATATGGAATCGCCCGAACTCATTACTCTCCTCATAGTTGACGATGATACAAGTTACATGTCAATCGCTCAGCATCTCCTTTCAAAGTACCAAGGCAAGAAATTCGAGGTTGTCTGGAAACAGGACGGAAAATCAGCTATTTCCGAGCTGGAAAAGAACACTGGCATTGATCTCGTCCTGCTTGACTACTACCTTCCTGAGATTAATGGGCTTGAAGTCACCAAAATGATCAGGGAGAAGCAAATCAACATTCCCATCATCTTTCTTACTTCAAATCGTGACTTCCGGCTGGCGATTGAAGCGATGAAATACGGCGTTGAGGACTATATGGTGAAGGACGAAGCGGTCGATTCGGTGCTTCCACGCACTATTGTCAATATTCTTGAGCGCGTGCACCTTAAAAAGAGAATAGCTGAGCAACAGAAAGCAGACTTGATTGCCCAGAAGCGTACCGAGGCAATAAAGGAGCTTGTTGTGACAGTATGCCATGAGTTTAATAATCCCCTGGCAGCCATGAAAATCAGCGCAGATATTATGGCGCGTCAAAGTCTTCCAAGCGACGAAAAGCATCTTGTTCAGGAACTCGATAAGAACATCGCGCTTATCGAGAAGGAGATTTCCAAACTCAGAGACATCAACTTTGAGAAGATCGAGTTCTGAGCTTGCATATCAAACGCTGAGTTTCTATATTTATTGTCACAGAGTTTGATAGGGCGCCATACTCATGCAACTACCCGGCAACGAAGAAATATATTATCCCGGCAATTTCAAACAGACAAAAAGTGTCCCGCCAACAAGCGGGACACTTTTTTTGTGTGAGCGTGCCACTCCATGATCGTAGAACATGTGAGCCGTTTTTTTGATGAGTGGGCGCCAAAAGCAATTGCATGGGAAAAAGATAATGTGGGCTTGCAGGTGGGGAAGTTGTCCGACAGGGTGCGTGGTGTTGTTGTAGCGCTTGATGCCACCGAACCTGTGATACACGAAGCGCGCAAGAAAAAGGCAACGCTTCTTGTTACTCACCATCCGCTGCTCTTTACACCGGCTCGCAGCGTGACAAATGAAACTGCCGTCGGTCGCTGCATCAACGCTCTGGTGCAGGCGGGCATCACTCTCTACAGTGCCCACACCAATATTGATTTTACACGTGGAGGGACCAGTTTTGCGCTGGCGGATGTGCTGGGATTGCGCGATGCTGACTTTTTGTTGCAATCATATCGTGTGTCCCACAAGGTGGTCACTTTCCTTCCCGCCGCGCACGCCGACCGTGTTGCTGCCGCCATGTCAGAAGCCGGCGCCGGAAGAATTGGAAATTATGACGAGTGCTCTTTCCGTACAGAGGGAACAGGGACGTTTACGGGCAACACGTTCTCTTCTCCCACTATTGGCAAGCGGGGCGTGCGAACGAATGTCCCCGAGACACGATTGGAAATGGTCGCACCTTCCTGGAAGGTTCGGGACGTTGTTGAAGCCCTACGGAAGACACACCCCTATGAGGAGGCTGCATACGACGTCTACCCTCTTACAAACATCAGCGGTGAATACGGCATGGGAGTAATTGGTGAGCTTGAAAAGCCAGTCCGGTTGGAGTTACTCCTCACACGCATTAAGAGCGCTCTCGGAGTGAAGTCACTGCGGTGGGCGGGCCCCCACCGGGGCCTTGTACAACGTGTAGCTGTCTGCGGTGGTAGTGGTAGTGATCTGTTGGATGAGGCCGTCAGGAAAAAAGCTGATGTCTTCATTACGGCCGACGTCAAGTATCATACGTTTCATGAGGCGGCAGGAAAAATTGTGCTGATCGATGCCGGACATTTCGAGACAGAGTTCCCGGTAGTCCGGGCGATGGCAGTCCGGTTGCGGCATCTGGTCTGGAGAGCAAAAGAGAAGATTCCCGTGCATATTGTTCGTGTATCGACAAATCCCGTAGTGTATTTCTAGACCATTTAAGGAGATACTTTTGGAAAACAAGCTTCTACAGCTCTACACCCTGCAGTTGATCGATACAAACCTCGATGAGCTTGAAGAGATGAAAGGGAGTCTCCCGCATGAGGTGCGAAAACTGGAGGCAAGACATGCGGAGTTGCTCGCCAAAATACAAGACCTTGATCGAACAATGCGCGATGCGTTTTCCCAACGCGAAAATGCAGACAACGAAATTCTCTCGCTCAAGGAAAAGTCGGGAAAATACAAATCACAACAACTTCAAGTGCGGAACAACAAGGAATACGATGCCCTGACCCGTGAAATCGATCATGCAACGGAGACCGCAGCCCGTCTCGAAAAAGAGATGGCCGCTTTGGAGATACAGGCAACGGTTGCACGCACAAGCATTGAAACGGAGAAGAAAGAGCTGGAAGCCCTGGAGATAGTCCTCGCAGAAAAGCGCAAGGACCTGGCAGAGGTTTCCAAGAGCACGGAAGATGAAGAACGGAAATACCAGCACGAACGCGAGAAAGCCCTTGTACGCATCAGCAAGGCCGACCTGGAGGTCTACGAGAGAATTCGCAAAGCTCGCAAAGGAAAGGCAATTGTCCCGGTAAAGCGGGGATCATGCGGGGGATGTTTCAACAAAGTTCCCCCTCAGGAACTCCTCGAGTTGCGGCAAAACAAGAAGATTTATACGTGTGAACATTGCGGCAGAATCATCGTCTCCGATACGATTGTCGAGAATGTTTCCACCGCCGCATGATCTGTCACGCATTCACTGATGGGGCATCGCGTGGGAACCCCGGCGACAGCGGCGTCGGGGTCGTCGTCAAGAATGAGGAGGGCGAGGTGGTCTTCTCTTCGTTCGGGTTTATCGGTCAAACGACCAATAATGTTGCAGAGTACACCGCTCTCCTGCACCTGCTCAAGAATATGAAGTCATTATCATGCAGTCATCTCATAGCCCACTCAGACAGTGAGTTGATGGTCCGCCAGATTAACGGCGAGTACCGGGTGAAGGACGAGGGTCTGCAGAAGTATTTTCAGAAGGTGATGGGTCTTCTGACAAAAGCCCCATTCCGTTTCGAGTTGAAACATGTGCCGCGAGCGCAGAATAAGGAAGCCGACCAGCTTGCCAACCGCGGAATCGATTCGAAGAAGCTAATCAGAGTGTAATTCACGCATACCTTTAACAATGCAGGTCGGGCAGCCGCGCACAGACATTGTCGGTGTGAGGAAAGTCCGAACTCCAGAGAGCAGAGTGCCCTGTTAACAGCGGGGGGCTTGCCTGCGTAAGCAGGCAGGTACGGAAAGTGTCACAGAAAAAATACCGTCCACCCCAATTCACCGGGATGTGATAAGGGTGAAAAGGCGAGGTAAGAGCTCACCGCCCCGTCAGCAATGGCGGGGGTCCCGATCAAGGGATCTCGACGAAAGTCGGACACGACAAACCCCACCCGGAGCAAGACCACATAGGAGAGAAGAAGCTGCTCGCTTCAATGTGATGCGCAAGTGTCACGTGACTCTCGGGTAGGTCGCTAGAGCCACGGAGTAATCCGGGGCCCAGAGAAATGGCTGCCTCTCTCCGCTTTCGCGGAGAAAGACAGAATTCGGCTTACAGACCTGCACTGTTTTCGTGTCTCCGACATTGAAAACAGAATTTTCCATTGGAGTGCATTTGGATACCACGGGCCGGGAACACCGATGGACTGTTGCGGAAACGCCACAGACCGAATCAGTCGCACGGGTTTGCAAAGAGATCAACGTGCCCGAGGCCATTGCGCGTGTACTCGTTCTGCGCGGTATTGATGATTACGACAAGGCAAAGGCATATTTCCGTCCGGGATTGGAGCAATTGCACGATCCGTTCCTGCTCGGTGAAATGCAGGAGGCGACGGATCGCGTTCTCAACGCGATACAGAAGAAGGAACGTGTGCTAGTCTATGGTGACTATGATGTCGATGGCACCAACGGCGCATCCATGCTGTATCTCTTCTTCAAAGAGATCGGCCTGGAGACAACATATTACATCCCCGACAGAATCAAGGAGGGGTATGGCATTTCGCGGGTAGGTATTGACAGAGCCCATCAAGAGGGCATCAACCTTCTCGTCGCTGTGGATTGCGGCATTACGGCCGTTGATCAGGTTGACTACGCCAGAGAACTGGGTATTGATGTTATCATCTGCGACCACCACGAACCCGGCCCCGTACTTCCCAACGCGTGCGCAGTTCTAGATCCCATAAAAGTCGGTGACCCTTATCCGTTCAAGCATCTTTGCGGATGCGGTGTCGGGTTCAAACTGGTACAGGGCCTTGCCAAACGGCTTGGAAAGGACGATTCCATTGCATCGTACCTCGACTTCGTAACGCTTGCGAGTACCGCGGATATTGTACCACTGACTGGCGAGAACCGCGTTCTCGTTCGGCACGGGCTGGCATTGATCAACCGTGCGCCCCGACCCGGAATCAAAGCACTGATTGATGCGGCCGGTTTGAAAGTTGGAGGAATAACCTCAGGAAACATCGTCTTCGTTCTTGCACCACGCATCAACGCCGTCGGACGACTTGGCGATGCCATGCGGGCGGTGGAGCTACTCGTCAGCACTGATCCTGCTCTCTCCAGCGGATTTGCACAGGTGCTGGAGGAAGAGAACCGCACCCGGCGCACAATTGATGAAGATACCTTCGCACGCGCCCAGAAGCTTGCCGAAGAAATGTTCGACGTGGAAATGGAATCCGCCCTTGTCCTTCATTCGGAAGACTGGCATCCCGGAGTCATCGGTATCGTTGCGTCACGTATGGTGGAGAAATACTACAAGCCGTCCATCATGCTGTCAACGGTAGACGGCATTGCAAAGGGATCGGCGCGAAGCATCTCAGGGTTTGATATCTACAAGGCCTTGCTCAAGTGCGAGGACAAACTGATTCAGTTCGGCGGACACAAGTATGCGGCCGGACTGACACTCGAAATCGCACGACTGGATGAATTCCGGGATGCGTTTAACGCCGCGGTGAAAGAACTGATGACCGAAGATATCAAGAACCCTGAGATCAAGATTGATACTGAAGTAACTCTCTCCGAGATAACACCAAAGTTTGTCCGTATCCTGAATGAGTTTGGACCGTTTGGGCCAGGGAACATGCGCCCCGTGTTCCTCGCACGCGGGGTAGAAGTGATTGGCTCTCCCCGTATCGTCGGGAAGAACCACTTACGGTTTCGGGTAAGACAAAACGGCCATGTCTACGATGCAATCGGTTTTGGACTCGGGGGATTAATCTCAAAGGTGTATACCGGACGCAAGGATCTTGATTGTGTCTTCTCCATTGAAGAGAGTAACTGGCAAGGATCAGGAACGCAACAGAATGATACTCTCCCCCAACTGAAAATCAAGGATTTACGTTAACAGTAACTGAAGGAGGTCCCTCATGTCAGGCCATTCCAAGTGGGCAACAATCAAACGCAAGAAAGCCGTAACAGACGGAGCGCGCGGTCGTTTGTTCACCAGGCTTATCAAGGAAATTACCATTGCCGCCCGCGATGGCGGTGGCAACCCCGATGCAAACCCCCGACTGCGTCTTGCCATCAATACAGCCAAAGCCGCGAATATGCCGGCGGACAACATCAAACGCGCCATCCAAAAGGGTACCGGGGAACTTCCCGGAGTGGCGTATGAAGAACTTACGTACGAAGGATACGGGCCCGGCGGTGTGGCAATCATCCTTGAGGTGGTGACCGATAATAACAACCGCACTGTCTCGGAAATGCGGCATGCCTTCTCACGCAACAACGGCAACCTGGGCCAATCGGGCAGCGTGTCCTGGATGTTCCACAGGAAAGGTAACATTGTGATCCCGAAAGCGGTCGCCATGAGTGAAGACGATCTGCTCGGAATCATTCTTGAAATCGGCGCGGATGATATGCAGACTGATGAAGATAGCTATATCGTTACCACATCACCCCAATCGTTTGAACCGGTACGCAAGGCGCTCGAAGACAGGGGTATCAAAATCGAAAGTGCTGCATTGCAAATGATTCCACAAAACACCATCAAGGTGACAGGCAAGGAGGCAGAACAAGTGCTCAGGCTGATGGAAGTCCTCGAAGAACATGAGGACGTTCAGAACGCCTATGCGAATTTTGATATTGACGAGAAGGAACTTGCTGCGCTCAATAGCTGACACCTCCTCCGGATTTCGTCGCCGCGCACGGACTGCCTCCATCATCGTGCTTGGCGTGGATCCCGGCACACTTGTCACGGGTTACGGAGTGGTTTGTCGTAACGCGTCAGGAATTCAATACATTGCCTGCGGCGCCATCAAGAACGGGTCTGATTCTTCCATGCCTTTACGATTGAAGAGAATCCATACAGGTCTCTGTGAGGTAATCGAGCGATATCATCCGGATGAGTTTGCAATTGAGTCGGCCTTCTACGGAAAGAATGCCCAGTCTGCACTCAAGCTCGGTCATGCTCGCGGAGTCTCGATTCTTGCGGCAGTCAGTGCTGAGATTCCCACAACGGAATATTCTCCACGTGAGATCAAGAAAGCCGTCGTCGGTAACGGAGGAGCATCGAAGCAACAAGTACAGTTCATGGTGAAGTCCTTGCTCGGTCTTTCCAACTCGCGCATGCTGCTTGACGCGTCAGACGCTCTCGCAATTGCCGTGTGTCATGTCCACAGAATCGCCACACCCACGTCGAAATACAGTGACTGGTCCTCGTACATTGCAGCCAACCCGCACCGGGTGCGTCAATGATCTCCACCCTCCGCGGAACGCTCACTCACAAGGCCCCCACTGAACTCACACTCGACGTAAATGGTGTTGGCTATGGCGTTATTATTCCCCTCTCAACATTTGAAACCCTCCCGGAGGTCGGCTCGACCGTCACCCTTCTCACCCATCTCAATGTCCGGGAAGATGCGCTGCAATTGTACGGGTTTTCCACATCGGCGGAGCGTGAGGCATTTCGACTGCTCATTTCCGTTTCGGGAATAGGGCCGAAAATGGCACAGACGATCCTCTCGGGGATCCCGGTTGGCGATCTGAAGAGCTACGTCGTCAGCAGTAACTTCAGTGCACTCACGCGCATTCCCGGTGTCGGGCGGAAGCTCGCTGAACGACTTGTTGTGGAACTCCGCGACAAGATATCACGGTCTGATTTTGGAACATCCGGTGCAGGAGCCCCCGATGCGGAAACGAGTATACGTTCCGAAGCATTACTTGCTCTCACATCACTTGGATATGCGCGTCCAGTGGCAGAGAAGGCCATTCGCTCGGCCCTTGGTGACATGAACGACAAAGACGTTACGGTTGAGGCGCTCATTAAAGCAGCTCTACGACACGCTGCAAAGTAACTCACATTGAACTTCAACGGGTGATGTGTTATCTTCAAACCGATGAGAAAATCCGATCTGACATCCCCCGAACCCATTGCCACCGAAGTCGAGTTTGATCAGGCCCTCCGTCCGCTTGCGTTTGAAGACTTTTTCGGCCAGGAGAAACTCACCGATAATCTCAAGATTTTCATTGCTGCGGCACGTCAGCGGCGTGAATCGCTGGATCACGTCCTCCTCACCGGTCCTCCAGGGTTGGGTAAGACAACTCTCGCCCACATTATCGCCAATGAAATGGGAAGCAACATCAAGACTACGTCGGGACCGGTGCTGGATAAACCCGGGGATTTGGCCGGTATTCTCACCAACCTTGAGGAGGGCGATGTCCTGTTTATTGACGAAATTCACCGGTTGAATGCGGTAGTCGAGGAGTATCTCTATTCCGCCATGGAAGACTTCCGACTGGACATCATGATTGATTCGGGACCGAGTGCTCGCAGCATTCAGCTTTCCTTACCACGGTACACGCTCATCGGGGCAACAACCCGGGCCGGCTTGCTGACTGCTCCCTTACGCGCACGATTCGGCATCACCAACCGGCTTGATTATTATTCTCCGGACATTCTGGGCCGTATTCTTGCACGGTCCGCCGGCATTCTCCAGATTGAATGTGAGGACTCCGGCCTTTCCGAGATCGCCCGACGTTCGCGCGGCACCCCGCGTATCTCCAACCGGTTGCTTCGTCGGTGTCGTGATTTCGCACAGGCAGATAAGAACCTCGCGAGTGAGCGTGGTGTCATCTCCAGAGTGGTTGCCAATCATGCACTGAAAGCACTCGAAGTCGACGACCACGGTCTTGACGAAATGGACAAACGGATACTCCTTTGCATCATGGAGAAATATTCCGGCGGCCCCGTTGGCCTGAACACTCTCGCTGTCGCGGTAGGTGAAGAATCGGGAACAATCGAGGAAGTGTACGAGCCATATCTCATTCAGGAGGGGTTTATCCAGAGGACACCACGGGGGCGTGAGGCAACAAAGCTTGCCTACAAACACTTCAACATTCTGCCAACGCGCACCGATCAACCGACACTCTTTTCGCCATGAGCACGTACACAACCAAGCGCACCTTCATGGGCCATCTGGAAAAAGGAACGGATCTTCATACCGGCATCACGCGTATTGTTCAATCGAACAACATAACGCTCGGGCGGGTAACCGGTATCGGCGCGGTGGAACGTGCAACGCTTGCCTACTACGATCAAAAACTCATGAAGTACTATGATATCGAACTGAACGAACCAATGGAGATCGTCAGTCTGTACGGGAATATCAGCCTCAAGGATGGGAAGCCATTTGTCCATGTACACGTCGTTCTCTCCGATGAAAAAGGGAGCGGCAAAGGGGGCCATCTCATACCAGGCGGGACTCCGGTATTCGCGTGCGAAGTGGCAATCGAAGAATTTGAAGGACCACCGTTGGAACGTCGTTCCGATGAGACAACCGGTCTGACACTCTGGCCAAAAGATAACATTCTTTAATCACCAACAGGGCTACTCATGGCTCTCGACAAAGACCTTCAATCGATTCAAGAAGTGCGGGACTTACTGCAAAAGGCAAAAGCCGCGCAGGTGGAGTTCCGCAGTTATTCACAGGAGCAGGTGGACCGCATTGTGAAGGCGATGGTGGAAGCCGGGTATGCCGAGGCAGCGCGGCTGGGTCGCATGGCTTCCGAGGAAACGGGGTTCGGCAAACCCGAGGACAAACAAAAGAAGAATGAATTCGCCACGCGCCGTGTATGGGAATCGATCAAGGATCTGAAGACCGTCGGTGTTATCCGTGAAGACAAGGAGAAGAAGGTGATCTTTATCGGCGAGCCGATGGGGGTTGTAGCAGCGCTGATCCCGTCCACCAATCCGACGTCCACTGCAATGTTCAAGGCCATCATCTCCGTGAAAGCACGGAATGGTGTGGTTGCGAGCCCGCACCCACGAGCTGCGAAATGCACATTGGAAGCAGTCAATACTGTAAGAGATGCCGCCGAGAAGGCAGGCGCGCCAAAGAACCTCATTGCCTGCCTCTCGTCCCCCACGCTCGAAGGCACCAATGAACTGATGCGCCACAAACTGACCGCCGTGATTCTTGCAACCGGCAGCAACCAGATGGTGAAGTCGGCGTACAGCTCCGGCAAACCGGCCTACGGTGTCGGATCAGGGAATGTCCCCGCATTTGTTGAACGCACCGCCAATGTTCGCAAAGCCGTAGCCGATATTATCTCGGGCAAGCAATTCGACTATGGTGTCCTTTGTTCAACAGAATCCGCTTTGGTGTGTGACGCACCAATCAAAAACCAGGTGGTTGAAGAATGCAAGAAGCGCGGGGCATACTTTGTTGCAGGTGAGGAAAAGGAGCGGCTCGCACGTTTGATGTTCAGTGAACGCGGGGCAATCAACCCCGATGTTGTGGGAAAGTCCCCGGTGTTTATCGCCCAGAAAGCCGGCATCTCCGTCCCTTCGAGTACTTCCGTACTGATCGCAGAGCTCCAGGGTGTCGGAAGAGACGTACCGTTGTCCCGCGAGAAGCTTTCCCCTGTCCTTTCATTTTACACAGAGGATGGCTGGCGCGATGCGTGCCATCGCTGTATCGAACTGCTGGAGTTCGGCGGCATTGGCCATTCGCTGGCAATACACTCAAAGGATCACGACATTATCATGAAGTTTGCGCTTGAGAAACCGGCGTTTAGAATTCTTGTCAACACACAATCCGCGCTTGGTGCTGTCGGATATACCAACGGCCTTGATCCATCAATGACACTTGGTCCCGGTACCTGGGGTGGCTCCATTATTTCAGACAACGTCACCGCGCGTCACCTGATGAACGTAAAGCGAGTCGCATTTGAAACACATCCCATCAATCCTGATGACGGGATTGCTCCATCGACTTCTGCGAAGCCAACACATGCCGGCGCATTGCCAGCGACTTCATGGATGGACGAAATTGAAAAAAGAATTGTTCTGAAGGCGGGTAATTCCCCTGTTTGGAAAAAGGAAGAACAAGTACAGAAATCAGCCTCCGGTACGTTTGGAACTTCCAGCACATCCGAAGAAATAGATAAGTACATTGATGGGTTCACAAAAAAGCTCGGTGGATAGTTCCACATCCCCCTTTCCACCATTGCTTCTCATTGATTTCCATCGTATTATTCTACCATTCCTTTTATGCCAAACCGCACTTTGAAGCGGTTTTACACTGTTCTTACCGGCAATCTTGATCTGATCATGTAAAACTTTCGCAACACGCGAACTTCAAACGTCCTACAACTGTTAGAAACACCAACTGAGTAACAATTCACCAAGCCACTTCCATCATTGGAGTCCCCCATGAAATCTCGTTGTCTACCTTTTGTAGCCTTGATCGCAGCGCTCTTTTGGCACGTCCCCGGCTTTGCACAGCTCCGTGGAGAAGGCCTTGGAGGCGGGATCGGATTTGGTCATAATTTTGGACAAACTGAATTGCGGGACAAACTCTCAAGGTTTCATGGCCGTGCATTCTTTCGCTATGGAATCACCCCTGCGCTGCAAGGAGAGCTTGGCATCGGTCTCGGAAAAGTCGCCGGCATTGAATACTCGACCCAGATAATGCCCATCGACTACCGGTTTGTGCTGAGTCCGTTCGACTTTGAAAGCTGGAATCCATTCTTGTATGCAGGTTTTGGGGCTCTCAATTACATTGTTCAGGATGTCCCACTGAATGCAACACCGGGCGCAAAGTTGAAGGGGTGGACCGGATATGCCCCCGGCGGCATTGGTATGCAGTTCCGGATCAAGGATAATGTTGCCTTGGAGATGAGCGGCGGATTCAACTACACACTCACAGATGACCTCAATGCAGTCAAGGTCGATGAAAAGGATGCATACTGGAACTATCAGGTCGGTGTGACAGTCACAGGCGAGAATCCCAATGGCGACCCTGATAAGGACGGATTGACGAACCGCGAAGAGAAAGAACTCGGCACCGACAAAAAGAATCCCGATTCCGATGGCGATGGTCTGACCGACGGTAGTGAAGTAAAGCAATACAGCACCAATCCGTTGAAGGCCGATAGTGATGCTGACGGACTCAGCGATGGTGACGAAGTGAAAACCCACTCCACGAACCCCAACAGGGCAGATAGTGACGACGACGGCCTGAATGACGGAAGCGAGATCAACACTCATCGCACCGACGCGAACAAGGCCGATACCGATGGTGACGGTCTTGCAGATGGCGCAGAACTGAATACACATACCACCAATCCTCTGAAAGCCGACACGGATGGTGATGGTTTGAATGACGGCGATGAGGTCAATCGTTATCGTACAAACGCATTGAACATGGACACTGATGCCGGTACAGTGAACGATGGCGCTGAAGTCACGCGCGGCACAGATCCTCTGAATGTCAATGATGATGTGCCCAAGAAGGAAGTTCTCAAAGTTGAGGTTGGGAAGGCCATTGTCCTGGATGGTATTGTGTTTGCTACCGGAAAATCTGAAATCAGCCCGGAGTCCGAGGAAATCCTGGAAAAGGCATACAACACGCTTGCCGAAAATTCCGAGATCAGTGTCGAGATCCACGGCCACACCGACAATACTGGAAGGAAATCCTCCAATATGAAATTATCACAGGCCCGTGCGGATGCTGTCAAGGGCTGGTTGGTGGGAAAAGGAATTGCAGCAGAGCGCGTGGGCACCAAGGGATTTGGTCCTGACAAACCGATTGCACCGAATACTACAGTTGAAGGGCGTCAAAAGAATCGCCGTATTGAGTTCTTCCGTACAAAGTAATATTCACCACTACGCCTGTGCCCCGCTGTTGCGGGGCGCAGGAATCTATATGTTCCACTTTTGCAGAAAGGAAGGACGCCATGTCTGATTTTATTTCGACTTTGGCATCGAAAGCGGGTTTGGATACTGGAACAGCAGAAAAGGGCCTCGGCGCCTTATTGTCCACGTTACAACAACACATTCCTGGGGATGCGTTCTCGCAAGTCTCTTCCGCAATTCCCAACGCGGGCGGGATTCTCAGCACATTTCAGAAAGCAGCAGCGCCGGCGCAAGACTCTCCTCTTGGCGGCCTGATGGGTATGGCCGGAACACTATTCGGTTCGAGCTCCCCTGCCGCTAGCACGCTCATGACACAATTCTCGAAGGCCGGGTTCTCCATGGACACTGTTAAGACCTTCCTTCCTGTTGCCCTACAATTGCTCAAGGATAAACTCTCACCGGAAACCATGAAACTTGTTGAAGGCGCCGTGCCGGGGATTTCGAGTCTTCTGGGCAATACAGACATTGCCAGTGGCGTGCTTGGCAAACTGAAGAACATGTTCTAATAGCTTTCGTACTCCACTCACCACTACCCCAGGAGAGTTACCATGTCCATGATGCAGGAGTTCAAGACATTTGCGATGCGCGGCAACGTAGTTGACCTCGCGGTTGGTATTGTCATCGGTGGCGCATTCGGAAAGATCGTTTCGTCGCTGGTCACTGATGTTATCATGCCTCCCATCGGAGTTATGATGGGCGGCGTTGATTTCAGCGCGCTTGCGATCACCCTCAAAGAGGCCGTTGGTGACACCCCGGCCGTTGCAATCAAGTACGGCTTGTTCATCAACACCATAATCGACTTCGTGATCATAGCTTTTGCCATTTTTCTCCTTGTCAAGGCAATGAATTCGATGAAAAAGAAGGAGGCCGCAGCACCAGCGGCGCCACCGGCCCCCGCAAAAGAGGAACTTTTGCTCACGGAAATCCGGGATTTGCTCAAAGCAAGGAAGTGATGGCAGAGAAGGAAGGATTCCTACAGGAAATCACCGCGGGGTACCAGTTCCGCGGTGATTCCGTTATTCTGGGTGGGGCCGTATTTGACGGCACACCACTCGGCAATCTCTTTGTGCGGGCGCCCCTCAGGACATTCAACCGGCACGGGTTGATTGCGGGTGCAACCGGCACCGGAAAGACCAAAACGCTCCAGATGATTGCTGAGTCGCTTTCGTCCAAAGGTGTCCCCGTTCT
>CAZIHJ010000002.1:74798-89524 GCA_964538485.1 uncultured Chitinophagales bacterium
CACCAATTACCGCTCCTTGACCTCAAGGACTTCAAGAAGACGCTGCATTTTCTGACGAATGAAGGGAAAACAGAAGTTGAGAAGGACTACGGACGACTGAGTACCTCGACAACGGGCACCATTCTCAGAAAGGTTGTCGAGATTGAACAGGAAGGTTCCGAGTTGTTTTTCGGAGAGAAATCCTTTGTCGTGGACGATCTTCTTCGTATGAACGAGAGTGGACTCGGCGTTATCAATATCCTTCGCCTGACTGACATTCAAAGCAAGCCAAGAATGTTCTCGACATTCATGCTCTGCCTCCTGGCTGAGATTTACGCGGCGTTCCCCGAAGAAGGCGATCCGGATCAACCGAAGCTCGTGGTGTTCATCGACGAAGCACACCTGGTATTCCGAGAGGCATCCAAAGCCCTTCTGGAACAACTCGAGACCATTATCAAACTGATCCGATCAAAAGGCGTGGGTATTATTTTTTGCACTCAATCACCGACGGATATCCCGGCCCCTATTCTGGCCCAGCTCGGCATGAAAGTGCAGCACGCACTCCGCGCATTCACCGCTCTAGACCGCAAGGCAATCAAGCAGGCAGCAGAAAACTATCCTCTGACGGAATACTATCGCACTGACGAGCTTCTCACCGCACTCGGGATCGGCGAGGCCCTTGTCACCGTGCTGAATGAACAGGGTATTCCCACCCCGCTCGTTCATACGATGATGTGTGCACCGGCATCCCGTATGGGACCGCTTACACCCGAGGAGTTGCAGCAGACAGTCACTGCCTCTTCCCTTGCGAAATCGTACAATGAACACATTGATCGTGAGAGTGCTTACGAGCTGCTGGCGGCAAAAATTCGGGATGCCAACCTGACGACACCTCCACCAACCACCAGCCAGGGAAAACAACAGAAATCGACTATTGAAAAAGTCATTGCCGATCCGCTCACCCGCCAGATAGGACGCACTGTCGCACGTGAGGTGACACGAGGATTGCTTGGCGTTCTTGGACTCGGCGGCCGCACACGGACACGGCGTACAAGTCTGTTTTAACCATCCATGCACCAACATTATTCAAAGGATAAATATTTATGAAGCACGTGTTTTTTATTGTTCTCTTCTGCGGGATGACTGTTCAGCTTTTTGCACAGATGGAGAAAGAAGATATCGATCGTGAAAAGGCGTTGCGCGAGAAAGCCGCTCAGGTGAAAGCCGACACTTCTTTGGGATGGCACCATAACGTTGTTGCAGGATTGAATCTGACGCAGGTGTCGTTCAAAGACTGGGCGGCAGGTGGCGAGAATACTCTCTCCTATACCCTGTGGCTTAAAGGAGCGTCAATCGGTGACGAAGAGAAGACAAACTGGTCCAACGCCTATAAGCTTGCCTTCGGCCAAACACGACTCGGCAGCCAGGGACTCCGCAAGACGGATGACGAAATTTATTTTGAGTCCATCCTCTTATACAAGGTCGGCGTCCATATCAACCCGTACGCAGCGTTTACCGCCCGGACACAGTTTGCACCAGGATTCGTCTATGCCGATGACGGCACGCGTACACAGGTCTCAAAATTCTTTGATCCCGGTTATCTCACGCAGAGTATTGGCGCTTCATACAAGCCCACGGCAGAAATAACAACACGTCTCGGCGCCGCCGTTCGGGAGATTATCACATCCGACTATAACGGGTACTCTGACGATCCGGAGACGGCAGAGATCGAAAAAGTAAGGATTCTTGGTGGAATGGAATCCGTTACCGAGGTCGACTGGCCTTTTGCCGAGAATATGAAGTTCACCTCCCGGTTGGAGCTGTTCGCTCCATTTAAGACTATTGACGAAATCATCGTCCGCTCGGACAATGCAATCACGGCCCAGGTGAACAAGTACGTAACGGTCGTCCTGAGTGCGCAACTCATCAATGAACGCGAGGTCACGCCGAGGACACAGATCAAACAAACACTCGCTATTGGCGTAAGCTACGCACTGCTGTAGTCTCACAGAGCTATGAGAAAACTTCCAAGGAGCTTCTATCTGCAGCCGACACTCAAGGTTGCACGGGGGCTCCTTGGTTGCTTTTTGGTCAGGAAGACGGGACGGCACATACTGGTTGGCAAAATTGTCGAGGTGGAGGCATACCTCGGGACAAGAGACCCCGCAAGTCATGCATACCGCGGGGAAACGAAACGGAATAGCGTCATGTTCCTCCGAGGAGGACACCTCTACGTATACTTCACCTATGGTATGCACTTCTGCGCAAATGTCGTTACGGAAGAACAAGGAACCGGACATGCCGTACTGCTGCGTGCCATTGAACCATTGCGGGGGAATGATCTCATGATCAGGCGTCGGAAACTCACCCCGAAGAACGGCCTGATCAATCTCACGAATGGTCCTGCAAAGCTATGCAAGGCATTAGGGATTGACGGACAAGATAATGGAACAGATCTTCTCGGCAATCACGTTTGGATTGCCAGGGACTTGACAGTGAGGGAGAAACGGAACATCGGGGTCTCAACACGGATCGGAATTTCCAGGGGAAAGCAACATCGGTGGAGGTTTTATATCAAGGGCAATCCGTTTGTCTCGAGGGGCGTGCCTTCACAGTAGCTTGGCATCACTTGCGTTGAAGTTCCGTTTTGAGGTACTTTCCTGTAGCGGACTTCGCGGACTTCGCCACATCCTCGGGAATCCCTTCCGCAACGATTTGCCCTCCATTTACGCCGCCGCCCGGGCCAAGGTCAATCACCCAATCGGCCGTTTTGATGACATCAAGATTATGCTCTATAACCACAACGGTGTTCCCCTTATCCACCAACTTATTCAACACTTCCAGCAGCACCCGGATATCCTCGAAATGCAGCCCCGTTGTTGGCTCATCCAGAATGTACAGTGTACTTCCCGTGCCGATCTTGGAGAGTTCAGTAGAGAGCTTGACGCGTTGCGCCTCGCCACCGCTTAGTGTTGTCGCCTGTTGACCAAGCCGTATATACCCGAGTCCAACATCACGCAACGTTTGCAGCTTCCGCATCAACCCCGGTATTTCACTGAAGAACTCCACGGCTTCAGCCACGGTCATGTCCAGAACGTCTGCAATGGACTTTCCCTTGAACAACACCTGGAGTGTCTCACGGTTATACCGCTTCCCCCGGCACACATCGCAGAGCACATAGACATCAGGCAGGAAGTTCATCTCAATCTTTTTTACTCCGTCTCCTTCACACCCTTCACACCGGCCACCTGCAACATTAAAACTGAATCTCCCGGCTTTGTATCCACGAATCTGTGCTTCCGGAAGTTGTGTAAAGAGATCACGCACCAGCCCAAACAGCCCGGTATACGTTGCGGGGTTGGACCGCGGTGTCCGGCCGATTGGTGATTGGTCAATTTCAATCACTTTGTCAAGGTGTTCAAGTCCCGTCAGTTTCTTATAGGGAAGAGGTACAAGTTTCGACTTATAGATCTTCCGTGAGAGAATCGGATAGAGTGTTTCGGTAATGAGGGATGACTTGCCGGAGCCACTGACACCCGTAATTGCTATAAACTTTCCCAACGGCATCCGCAATGTAACATCAGCGAGGTTATTGCCGCTCGCTCCATCAAGAGTGAGGAGCTTTCCGCTCCCTTTTCTGCGATGTTCAGGAACGGCTATGGACTTCATTCCCTGCAGATATTGGGCTGTATAGGAAACAGGTTCGAAGTCGTGACCGTTGGTGTGCACATGATCATTGAACGGAATAAGCTCTCCGGGACTTCCCGCCGTTACAACGTGACCTCCGTGTTCGCCCGCACCGGGTCCAAGATCAAGAACAAAATCAGCGCTCTCGATCATTTCCCGGTCATGTTCAACGACAATCACAGAGTTTCCCATATCCCTCAGCCGTTTCAACGAGTCGATCAGCTTGATATTGTCGCGCTGATGGAGCCCAATGCTCGGTTCATCAAGAATGTAGAGAACTCCCACCAACTGCGATCCGATCTGTGTTGCCAGCCTGATACGCTGCCCCTCGCCTCCGGAGAGTGTTCTTGCGGACCGATCCAGCGTCAGGTAATCCAGACCGACATTCACGAGAAATTCCATCCGTTGCCGGATTTCCTTAAGAATCTGGTTCGCAATGAGCATCTGACGTTCGTTCAGCTTCAGTGTGCGAAAGAATTTCTCCCCTTCCACTATGGACAGTCGCACCGTATCATGTATGTTGTAGAATTTCTGTGTTGTAACATCCTGGAGACGAATTGCAAGACTCTCCTTCTTCAGCCTTCCACCATTGCACGAAGGACAGGTTCTGGCAGTCATATACGCCTCAACCCATTCACGGATGTTATTCGAGCTGCTCTCCTCATAATAGTGTTTCAAAATATCGAGCACACCACCAAAGCGATGTTTGTATACGACCGTACGGCCGCTGGAGAAGCGGTACTCTATGTCGAATTTCTCATCACCCGAACCATGAAGCAAGGCCTCACGCGCCCGTTTCGATAGTTTCCTGATTGGCGTATCGAAGTCGAACCCGTATTTCTTGCCCACAGCGCGAATCTGGCTGAATGCCCAGGTCGATCGCGGCTTGCCGAGAGGTGCAAGGCCCTCCTGGTTAATCGTGAGAGATTCATCCGGTATGATGAGATCAAGATTAAAGTCCCTCGTCTCACCCAGTCCGTTACACGCAGGGCATGCCCCGAAGGGTGAATTAAACGAGAAGGAATTCGGGGCCGGTTCTTCGTAACTGATGTTGCACACCGGACAGGAAAGGTGCTTACTCATGAGAATATCCTGACCGGAAGAAGTAGCTGGAGCCGGGGACTTCGAGGACCGGCGCTCCTTTGTTGGAGCTTCCTGTGCCGGCTTGTCGGTGTTCACGATGATAGCTCCTGCACCAAACCGTAACGCCACTTCGACCGAATCAGCAATGCGCGACCGAATCGCCTTCTTCACAATAATGCGGTCTACGACAATCTCGATATTATGAATCTTATATCGATCGATTTGCATCCCCTTTTCAATCTCCCGGACAACGCCGTCGACACGCACACGGAGAAATCCATCGCGCAGGATTTCCTCAAACAACTCGCGGTAGTGCCCCTTCCGCCCTTTGACGACCGGCGCCAGAAGCTGGATCTTTGTCCCCTCGGGGAATTGAAGAATGGAATCAATAATCTGATCGGTCGTCTGCTTTTCAACTTTTCGACCGCAGTTGTAACAATGCTGCACACCAGCACGGGCGAACAACAGGCGCAGATAGTCATAGATTTCCGTTACCGTGCCGACTGTTGAACGCGGGTTATGGCCGACGGTCTTTTGTTCAATCGAAATGGCCGGGCTCAATCCTTCGATGTACTCGACATCCGGTCGCTCCATCGCATCAAGGAACTGGCGCGCATAAACCGAGAGACTTTCCACGAATCGCCGTTGCCCTTCCGCATATATTGTGTCGAATGCCAGACTCGACTTTCCGGAACCGGAAAGGCCCGTAATGACGACGAGTTTATCGCGTGGAATATCAACATCGATATTTTTCAGGTTGTGCTCGCGTGCACCACGGATGACAATGTGGCTATGCGATGAGCCGGAGGATGTCTTTTCTGACTGTATTCGTCTGGGTTTCGCCATGCAGGTGTTTTTGATATTCACCAAATAAAGAACCCATCGCTGGTACAGCACGATGGGTGTTGACATTCCACGCTACACAAGATTACGATAGTCTCGCCCGCTTGCTGAGATACTCCACCATCGCCTGGTCGAACGGCGTCTTCGTGTCCAGCAGGACATAATCGATGGAGTTTTCGCGACATTCTCTCTTATAGTGATCGAGATATTCGACCATTGCCCGTTGGTAAGCCTTCTGGATCTGCCACGGCTGCGTCATCATTTGTTCCGAGGTTTCCATATCCTTGAACATCGCATCACCGCCAAAGGCAAAACTCCGTTCCATCGGATCCAGCACGTGCATAACGATCACCTCGTTTTTCTTGTGCCGGAAGTGCTTGAGAGCGCCAATGACCTCCTCCGGCTTGTCAAACAAATCACTCACCACAATAACCAACCCGCGTCTTTTGATCCGATCCGCCACCTGATGCAACGACCGCCCCGCTCCCGTCCGCTTGCTTGCCTGCAAGCGCTGGAGAGCGATCAGAATCTGGCGAAGGTACCCCTTTGTGGCGTGAGGAGGAAGATATGACGTAACCGCTTCATCAAAGATAGCCAACCCGACCGCGTCCTGTTGCTTCACCATCATATACGCGAGTGACGCAGCGAGATACGAGGCATACTCGATCTTGCGGATGTTTCCCGGCGAAGCATAGTCCATGGATCTGCTCGCATCGAGGATTATGTATGACTTGAGGTTGGTTTCTTCCTCGTACTGCTTGATATAATACCGGTCTGTTTTGCCGTAGATTTTCCAGTCGATATGCTTGATCTCATCTCCCGGCATGTACTGCCTGTGTTCGGCAAACTCCACACTGAACCCATGATACGGACTCTTGTGCAATCCGGTAATGAACCCTTCAACGACGAGTCGAGCCCGAAGCTCCATATTCGCGAGCTTTGACACGACTTGTGGCTGCAAGAACTGGCGATAATCCCCTTCCACAAAATCCTCGTGATGTTCTTATGTCGGCGTCTTTACAGCTTCTGTAGACGGGTCTGGTGCTGGGAGAAGTTCTTCGGGTGATTTCCCGAGGTTATTCAGCTCAAACTGTGCGGAGGGTGCCATCTCATGTGAAGGAAAACGTGCAAGAAAACTGCGGTACGCCACAGCGGCGCTGTCAAGGACGTGTAGTTCGTTGTTGTACAGATATCCCACAAGAAACATTGCCATGGGGGTCTGAGGTGCGTCAGGGTACAGCGCTGAATATTTCTTATAGGCATCAATGGCACTCGCGTACTCACGTGTCTCGTTGTATACCGTTGCGATCCCGAACAATGATAATTCGGCCTGCTTGCTCTCAGGATGAGCTTCAACTACTTTTTCAAATTCGGCCAATGCAACGGGAAAATCCTGTCGTTTCATAGCTTCATCGGCCCTGGCATACATTTCCTCGGGAGAAGGTCCGCTACAGCGAGCGAAGACAACAGCAAGGGTGAGCGAGAGAAGGACATGCTTCAACATGTGAGCGTACTTTCGTGATAGGGAATGATGAATAAGGTAGAAAAAGAGGGCGAAAGAATCAATGAACTGACCGGGCCATTGCAGCAGCGAAGAACCCGTCCGTCGTTGTCTTGTGCGGCAAGAGCCAGAGATAGGGTGTTGCGTTCGAAACAGTGATACCACGTTGAGCGAGGAGTTCCGACGCAGATTCCAAAACAAAATCCGCGTTCTCTTTGAGAAAGGCCTCAACGATACCCTCGTTCTCCTTTCGCAGCAGTGTACATGTCGAGTAGACCAATCTTCCACCGGGCTTCACTAAACCGGAGAATTCCTTGAGCACAGCCCGTTGGGTACTGCAGATTCGAGCAACAAAGTCTCCGGTAAACGTGAGCTTTGCTCCGGGGTTGCGTCGAAACGTGCCCACTCCGGTACAGGGCGCATCAACGAGCACAATATCGGCCTGTCCTCGCAACGACGCTATCGCCGCACTGTCCCGTCCGGCAAGCAGTATTTCATCAACACGGACACCAGCGCGCGCCACGCGCTCCCTGATATTGTTCAGACGTCGTTCTTCCACATCAATGGCAATGAGCCGACCTTGATTCTGCATCAATGCTGCAAGGTGAAGCGTCTTGCCACCCCCGCCTGCGCAGGCATCCACGACTGTCATCCCCGGTTCAGCCTGAGTCAGGAAGGAGATAATCTGGCTTCCCTCATCTTGCATTTCAAACGAACCCCCTTTGAATGCTGCAAGCGCCTGTGCATTGATGCGTTTTGCAAGAACAAGCCCATGAGGAGAAAGGCGGGTCGTATATGAATCCACACCATCGCCGATCAACTTTTTCCTGCATTCTTCCACACTGTTTTTGAGTGTATTCACCCGTACGGTGATTGGTGCCTGAGTATTCAGGGATTTGCAGAGCGCTTCGGTCTCCGGTTCCCCGAATCGTTCAATCCACTCACGTACAATTTCATCCGGGAAGGAATGCAAGACTGCAAGGCGACGCACAGCATTTGAGGCCAGCATCGGGCTGAGATCAGCCGCGGCAATTCCAGTCAACGTTTCTTCGCATTGTACATCAGGCAGGTACACACGCCACAAGCCTGCGACATCAGGAAGGAGAACGTCGGGGGAAGTTCCGGAGAATTTCAACTCATAGGTTACTACAAAAAGGATCGCTGGAATGCGTTTCATTGAGCCGGCATATGGGGTACCCGCAAGAACTGTTTCTTCCAGAAATCGCACATTGCGGACTATGCCAAAAAGCATATCAGAGATGAATCGCCTGTCTTTGGCACCAAGGTAGTGCCGCGTACGAAAAAAATCGCGCACGACCTGATCGGCAGGATGCTTAAGCATGCGAACGGCATCAAGCAGTTCAATAACGTGACCGATAAGGGAAGATCGTCTCATAAGAAATGAAAAGGGTCCGACCGAACGAATGGCCAGACCCCCGTCCAAGAGCCTATGCAGTAGTTATACCTCGACAACCGGTTGCTTCATTCCTGTGTTCATAAAAGCCCGGGCCATCCTCGGTGTATTATACGCAATACCAATCTGACCTGCATTGTTGATAGCGATCAACCCACCATATCCATCCGCTTTGCGCTCGAGGATTTTTATCCCCTCCTGCACCGCCGTTTCTGTATCGCCGCCATTGTGCTGCATCAAATCAATGACAGTCTTTGCCATCACCACTTTGATCATGGCCTCACCCCATCCCGTCGTGGACACCCCACCCACCTCATTCTCCGCATACGTACCGCATCCAATGAGGGGAGAATCACCAACGCGCCCGGGAAACTTGTTTGGTATACCGCCTGTCGATGTCCCGGAGGCAATGTTGCCAAATTGATCCAGGGCCACGGCTCCAACAGTATCCACAGGAACCTTCTTCCTGTGAAAAGCATCCTTGGTCACAAAATTTTTGTTCCTCTGAAGATCACGCCATCGCTCAAGTTCACGATTTGTGATCAAATCATCCTGATGGCATGTACGTACTCCATGCTCACGCGCAAAGCGCGTCGCCCCCATACCAACAAGGAGAACATGCTCGCTATCTTCCATGATTTTCCGTGCAAGTGAAATGGGATTCTTGACATTCTGTACTGCGGCAATAGCCCCGGCTCGCAGGTCTTTGCCATTCATGATGCTTGCATCCAACTCAACTTCGCCCACCTGGTTGATGAACGAGCCCCGGCCTGCATCAAACGTCTCATCATCCTCGAGGATAATGATGGCCGTTTCGACTGCCTCGACTGCTGACCCTCCTTTTGCGAGTACCGACCATCCCGCCTTAAATGCGCGCCGAACGCCATCTCTGTGTGCATCGACCGCATTATCAGGGATGTCCCATGCACCACCGTGCACAACGAATGAAATCATTACATTTCCTGTGTTTACGTGAACTTTCCGGAGAGGAACTACAGGAAAAGTTACTCAATGGACATCCGTAAAGCAATGGGTCTCACCCTCTCTGTGACGCCGGATAAGCAGCTTGTCACAAAGGAGGACATTCATCAGTGACTGTGATGGGAATCTCAGTAAACGGGTTCAGTGTGATGTTTCCTGACCAATTCAATTGCACCACGCCCATCAAGCCCTACGACAACCGTCTCACCTTCACCACATTCCTCCTTTAGAAGGAACTCGGACAATGGATTGACGATGTGCTTTTGGATGACGCGTTTCAACGGCCGGGCACCAAATGCCGGATCAAATCCCAGCTTCGAGAGCCAGACCTTTGCTTCTTCATTGACTTCTAGGTTGATGCCCTTTGTTCGTACAAGACTAATTACCCGATCAAGTTGCAATGACACGATATGACGGATATCCTTCCTGGTGAGGGGCCGGAACACAATCACCTCGTCAATCCGGTTGAGGAACTCCGGCCTGATACTTTGTCGAAGCATCTGCAGGAGTTCCTGTTTCAGTTCGGCGAATTCCTCGTCCCACCCGTCATCCTCGTATGCCCCTCCGGTGATCTTCTCATGAATGAGATGGGAACCAAGATTTGACGTCATGATGACGATGCTATTCTTGAAATCCACGAGACGACCTTTACTGTCAGTCAGCCGGCCTTCATCAAGAACCTGCAGGAGGACATTGAAAACTTCGGGATGGGCCTTTTCGATCTCGTCGAGCAGTACAACGGAATACGGTTTCCGGCGCACTGCCTCGGTGAGTTGCCCCCCTTCATCGTAACCGACGTATCCGGGCGGCGCGCCAATCAACCGGGACACGGAGAATTTTTCCATGTATTCACTCATGTCGATACGCACCATCGCACTCTCGTCGTTAAATAGAAATTCAGCCAGTGCACGCGCAAGCTCCGTTTTTCCGACGCCGGTACTCCCGAGAAAGATGAAGGAACCGATCGGACGTTTCTCATCTTGCAAGCCGGCCCGCGATCTACGGATTGCCTCACTTATCGCCTTGACGGCTTCATCTTGTCCAACCAGGCGTTCGTGCAACCGATCCTCCAAATGCAGAAGTTTTACCCTGTCACTTTCAAGCATGCGCGATACAGGAATTCCTGTCCACCTGGCCACGATTTCAGCGATATCTTCCGCTTCAACTTCTTCCTTGAGCATCCGACGATCTTTTTGCACACCCTGTAGTCGTACTGATGCCTCTGTAATCCTCTTTTCGAGACCGGTGATAATGCCATACCGTAGTTCTGCGACACGGCCAAGATCTCCTTCACGCTCTCGATGTTCGGCCTCGATCTTTGCTTTCTCCATTTCTTCTTTCATGCCGCGAATGGATTTGATGAGCTCTTTCTCCAGTTGCCAGTGGGCCCGCAATTCCGTGCGTTGCTGGACAAGGTTTGCAATATCTTTCTCGATTTCACCCGACCTGCTCAGGGTGGATTCATCCTTTTCACGACGGACTGCCTCACGCTCGATTTCCAGTTGCTTGATTCTGCGCTCGACATCATCCAGTTCATCCGGCAGGGAGTCGATTTCGATCCGAAGCTTGGAAGCAGCTTCATCGACAAGATCAATGGCTTTATCCGGGAGAAACCGGTCGCCGATGTACCGATGGCTGAGTTGCGCAGCCGCGACTATGGCGCCATCGGTGATTCGCACGCCGTGATGCACCTCGTACCGCTCCTTCAAACCCCGAAGAATTGAAATTGTATCTTCAACGCCCGGTTCGTTCACGAGTACCGGCTGGAAGCGTCGTTCCAGTGCCGGGTCTTTCTCTATGTATTTTCGATATTCATCAATGGTCGTCGCCCCAATCGCGCGCAACTCCCCCTTGGCAAGGGCCGGCTTGAGCATGTTTGCAGCATCCATGGAACCCTGCGCCGCTCCGGCACCAACGAGCGTGTGAAGTTCATCAATGAAGAGAATTATCTCCCCCTCTGAAACTTCCACTTCCTTGAGCAACGCTTTGAGGCGCTCCTCAAATTGACCGCGAAAACTTGTTCCAGCCACCAGCGATCCCATATCCAGCGCGACGATCCGCTTCGTTTTCAGATTCTCCGGCACATCACCATGAACTATACGGAGAGCGATTCCTTCCGCGATGGCAGTTTTTCCAACCCCCGGCTCGCCAATCAACACCGGATTATTCTTCGTACGGCGGGAAAGCACTTGCAAGACACGCCTGATCTCCTCATCGCGCCCGATGACAGGATCCATCTTTCCCTTGCGCGCCAGCTCATTGAGGTCGCGCCCATAGCGTTTGAGCGCCTGATATTTTTCTTCCGGGTTTTGATCGGTCACGCGTTGAGTACCACGGATGTCTTTTAAGACTTTATAGATATTCTCCGTGGACACTCCCTGATCCTGGAGTAGCCGACCGGCATGTGTCTCCCGGGCGTCCGTCAACGCCAGCAGCAGGTGTTCTGTACTGACATATTCATCTTTCAACTGTCCGGCATGTTTTTGCGCGCTTTCAAGAACACGCCCGAGTGTGTTGGACATGCCATGATTTGCCAGACCAGCCCCACTGACTTTGGGAAGGCGATCGAGGACCTCGTTCAACTTAATCTTGATAGCACTGGTGTTGGCTCCCACACGTTCAAAAATCGGGAGTACGGTACCTGAAGCATCCTGGACCAATGCTGCCAGCAAATGCTCGGGCTCGATCACCTGGTTTCCATAGCTGGAGGCTATCTCCTGCGCATTCTGGAGTGCCTCCTGTGATTTGATTGTAAATTTATTAAGATCCATTTTTTTCCTTCTGATACAAGTTCAGCTCCAGGAGATTACGACTCCCCATTTGCCTGTTCAAATAACCTTGCTCCTGCTTTTTGTTCCATGACAATCTCAACAGCTGCACGCTTGTCCTTCGGTTGCATATCGTGGAATGCCGTCATTGCTGCCGCGCTACCACCATTGCCGGACATTTTGCCGTTCACTATGGCGTAGAGCAACAAGAACGCACATGCGAGGAGGAAGGCCCAAACGACTATGATCATTGACGGTTCCTTTCATGACAAAGGCGAGGGTTCGCCTCGCCTTTGGTAACTTTACTTCAATGTTGCGGATGCCTCTTTATTTCTTGTCTTTATCATCAACAACTTCAAACTGTGCATCCTCAACCTTCTTCTCATCCTTGGGCGGCTGGGTACTTTGGCCACCTGGACCTGATTCCGGTCCACCGGCCTGTGCTTGACCGGCGGCCGTTGCCTGCTGGTACATCTTGGATGAGGCCTCATTCCACGCGACATTCAGTCCTTCAATGGCTGCCTTGATAGCATCAATGCTCCCGCCCTTGATCGATTCTTTCAGCTTTTCGTTGGCGCTTTCCACTTTACCGCGCAGGGTTGCATCCACCTTGTCACCAAACTCCTTCAGTTGCTTTTCCGTCTGGAAAACGAGGTTGTCCGCCTGGTTCTTAACGTCGATTTCTTCTTTTCGCTTCTTGTCTTCGGATGCATGAGCCGCAGCATCAGACTTCATCTTGTCCACTTCTTCCTTACTCAAACCGCTCGAAGATGTAATACGGATTGATTGTTCCTTATTTGTCCCCTTGTCCTTGGCCGAGACGTGAAGCAGACCGTTCGCATCAATATCAAACGTTACCTCAATCTGCGGAACCCCGCGGGGCGCAGGGGGAATGCCGTCGAGATGGAACTTACCGAGCGTCCGGTTATCCACAGCCATAGGCCTTTCGCCCTGCAACACGTTGATTTCCACGGACGGTTGACTGTCAGAAGCTGTCGAGAATACCTCACTCTTGCGAGTCGGGATTGTTGTGTTGGACTCGATGAGCTTTGTCATGACACCGCCGTATGTCTCAATGCCTAGGGACAACGGCGTAACATCGAGCAGGAGCACATCCGTAACGTCACCTGCAAGCACACCACCCTGTATTGCCGCACCTACCGCCACCACCTCGTCCGGGTTGACTCCCTTGTGGGGCTCACGTCCAAACATTTCCTTCACAAGTTGCTGAACCCTTGGAACCCGGGTCATACCCCCAACGAGAATCACTTCGTCAATCTGATTGGGATTGAGCCCGGCATCTTTGAGAGCACGTTCGGTGGGACCAAACGTCTTCTGTATCAAATCATCGACAAGCTGCTCAAACTTTGCCCTTGTCAGCGTCAGATTCAAGTGTTTGGGACCATCCGCGGTTGCAGTGATAAATGGCAGATTAATCTCCGTCTGCATGAGCTGGGAAAGTTCAATCTTGGCCTTTTCTGCAGCCTCTCGCAAACGCTGAAGCGCCATCGGATCCTTGCGAAGATCAATGCCCTCCTGTTTCTTGAACTCCTCGGCGATATGATCGAGAACCCTTTGATCAAAGTTATCACCACCAAGGTGTGTATCGCCGTTGGTCGATTTCACTTCAAAGACTCCATCGCCCAATTCCAGAATCGAAATGTCGAACGTACCGCCACCAAGATCGTAAATGGCGACCTTGCTTTCCTTCTCCTTTTTGTCGAGACCATAGGCCAACGCCGCTGCCGTCGGTTCATTGATGATACGGAGGACGTTCAAACCCGCAATTTCACCTGCCTCCTTTGTGGCCTGACGCTGCGCATCGTTGAAGTAGGCCGGAACGGTAATTACGGCTTCGGTGACTTTCTGTCCCAGATAGTCCTCAGCGGTCTGCTTCATCTTCTGCAGGATCATAGCACTGATCTCAGGCGGAGAATACACCCGTCCGTTTACCTCAACGCGGGCAGTGTTGTTCTCGCCCTTCACAACCTTATAGGGTACGAGTTTCATCTCTTCGCTGACTTCATCATGAAAACGCCCCATGAATCTCTTTATTGAAAATACTGTATTCTGTGAGTTGGTGACCGACTGGCGCTTTGCTGCCTGACCAACCAACCGTTCACCATTTTTGCTGAATGCCACAATGGATGGTGTTGTTCTCCCACCCTCTGCGTTTGCGATAACAGCGGGATCCTTCCCTTCCATTACAGCCACAACAGAATTTGTGGTGCCCAGATCTATCCCGATGATTTTTCCCATGATATTCTCCTGTTCGTTTGGGGAGCCATCTTTCAAAGCATGGCAATGATATTCTGGAAACATAGAGGCAATGGACATGCCACAGGTTACGATTGCGGCATTCTGTTTGCAACCTGATGATTTGAAACAAGTTATGGGAAAATTGTCCAGGGCTATCGCATGCCCTTGTTCATGCCATGATGACACATATCCCGCGCTCATCGAGGCAAAG
>CAZIHJ010000003.1:0-84261 GCA_964538485.1 uncultured Chitinophagales bacterium
GTGGAAGAACGCTCACGTATCCTCCTGCGTGTTGCCGACCTGCTCGAACGCGATCTGGAACAATTCGCCGTTGCTGAGTCTGTGGACAACGGCAAGCCGATACATCTTGCGCGCAGTGTTGACATCCCGCGCGCAATCAGCAATTTCCGGTTCTTTGCCACAGCAATTCTCCACTTCTCGAGTGAAGCACATCCAACTGGTTCTGTACTAAACTACACGTTACGCTCGCCCATCGGCGTTGTCGGCGCAATTTCTCCATGGAATCTTCCACTGTATCTCTTCACATGGAAGATTGCCCCGGCGCTCGCTGCAGGAAACTGTGTGGTCGGCAAGCCATCCGAGTTGACGCCAATGACAGCGTTTATGCTCTCGAAGATTTGCATCGAAGCAGGTCTTCCTGCCGGAGTGCTCAACATTGTGCACGGATATGGACACAAGGTTGGCGCAGCAATCTCGGCACATCCGGGAATCCCTGCCGTCACGTTTACCGGCGGCACAAAAACCGGTGGGGAGATTGCGAAGACAGCGGCTCCGATGTTCAAAAAACTCTCGCTGGAAATGGGAGGGAAGAACCCGGTTCTCATTTTTTCCGACTGCAACTACGAGGAAATGCTGACTACGACAGTGCGATCTTCATTTCAGAATCAAGGTGAGATTTGTTTGTGCGGTTCGCGCATTCTTGTTGAGAGGTCATTGTATAAGAAATTCAAGGATGACTTTGTTGCACGTGTAAAGCAGCTTCGCGTCGGTGATCCTGCTGAGGCAACAAGCGACCTTGGGGCGATCAACTCACAGCAACACTGCGAGAAAATCATGTCATACATCGCTCTGGCGAAGCAGGAAAGCGGCACAATCCTCTGCGGTGGAAAACAGGTCCAGATCAAGGGTCGATGTGCAGGTGGGTGGTTCGTTGAGCCGACGGTAATCGAAGGACTGCCCCCTGATTGCCGAACAAACCAGGAGGAGATCTTCGGTCCGGTGGTAACGATTGCGCCGTTCGATACCGAGGAGGAGGCATTGAGGAGTGCGAACAACACACAATATGGCCTTGCATCAGTGATGTGGACGGAGAATCTGACGCGCGCTCATCGCCTTGCTGCGGAAATTCACTCCGGTATTGTGTGGGTGAATTGCTGGATGCTGCGGGATTTACGGACGCCGTTCGGTGGAATGAAAAACTCCGGACTCGGACGTGAAGGCGGCTGGGAAGCGTTGGGGTTCTTTACTGAGCCAAAGAATGTGTGTGTGAAATTATAAGTTCTTGGAGTTTATGGAGTTCATAGAGTCAATGAGTCTTTGGCCGAGAGCATATGAGTCAGTCGGATAAGATTATGTCATCGAATGCGCCGGAACCTGTCGGTTTGTATCCGCATGCGCGCAAGGTGGGGAACTTGCTGTTCCTTTCCGGTGTGGGACCGCGTGAACGCGGAACGAAGAAGATTCCCGGCGTGGAGCTTGACGCCAATGGTAACATCGTTTCCTATGACATAGAAGCGCAATGCCATTCGGTCTTCAAGAACGTGAAGGCGATTCTCGAAGATGCAGGTTCAAGCTGGGACAAGATTGTGGACGTGACCGTGTTTCTCACCAACATGAAAAAGGACTTCCCGACGTTCAACCGGATTTATGCCGAGTATTTCAAATCCAACCAGCCGTGCCGCACAACTGTCGAGGTGAACGCGCTGCCGACGCCGATAGCGATAGAATTAAAGGTGATTGCGATGGAATAGCGGAGACAGTTTAGAGTTCATAGAGTTCGTGGAGTCTATGGAGTTGGAATGGCGAAGTTCGAGAGGTTCGAGGACATACTGGCATGGCAGAAAGCAAGAGAACTCGTCGGCGAGGTCTATAGGATTACGGCGGATGGCAAGTTCACCAAGGACTTTGGATTGCGCGACCAGATTTGCAAAGCGTCTGTTTCGATTATGTTGAACATTGCAGAAGGCTTTGCTCGCAGAACGAATAAAGAGTTCGGCCAGTTTCTTTTCGTCGCACACGGGTCAACAGCGGAGGTTCAATCCGCCCTCTACATCGCATTGGACCAAAAGTACATCACGCAGGAAGCGTTTGACAAGCTCTATTCCGATTGTGCCGAAATCTCCCGGATGATCTCCGGACTCATCAAGTATCTCAGAAGCACATAACTCTACGAACTCCACAAACTCCATAAACTAAGCCAGAGGTTACGATGGGAAAACTCCTGCCTCCGATCAATTTCAAACAATGGATTAACGACCACCGTCATTTACTGAAACCCCCCGTGGGCAACAAGATGGTGTACGAGGATTCCGACTTCATCGTTATGGTTGTTGGCGGACCCAATGCGCGCAAGGATTACCACTACGACGAGGGCGAGGAGTTTTTCTACCAGGTCGAAGGAGATATCACGGTCAAGATTGTGGAGGATGGAAAACCGAGGGACATCAGGATTCGTGAAGGGGAGATATTCCTTCTGCCTCCGAAGACGCCGCATTCGCCGCAACGTCCTGCCAACACGGTGGGACTCGTGATTGAGCGCCAGCGGACGCCCGGTGAGACCGATGGCTTCATGTGGTTCTGCGAGAAGTGTGGGAACAAGCTGTACGAAGAGTTCCTGCAAGTGACAAATCTCGTAACGCAACTGCCGCCGATCTTTGACAAGTTCTACAACAACGCAGAGCATTGCACGTGCAAGAAGTGCGGGACGAAGATGGAGAGGCCGCAGAAGCCAGTTTGAGTGACAGGATGAAAATCGACATCCATACACACATCCTTCCCAGAGTCCTGCCGGACTTTAAGGCGAAGTACGGCTACGGCGGGTTTGTTAACCTCGAACATCACAAGCCGGGATGCGCAAGGATGGTGATTGATGGGAAGCATTTCCGCGACGTGGAGGAGAATCTCTGGAATCCGGAGGTGCGGATTGGTGTATGCGACCAACACGGCGTGCAGATGCAAGTTCTTTCCACTGTGCCGGTGATGTTTTGTTACTGGGCAAAGCCGGATGATGCACTCGATCTCTGCAAGCTTCTCAACGATCATATTGCATCGGTTGTGACTGCGTATCCGCAGCGGTTCGCGGGACTCGGTATCGTGCCAATGCAGTCGCCCGATCTTGCAATAAAAGAACTTGAGCGCTGCGTCAAACAACTAGGTCTTGCCGGAATAGAAATCGGTACACACGTGAACGACTGGAACCTGAATGATCCGAATCTGTTCCCGGTCTTCCAGGCAGCGGAAGAACTTGGCGCTGCTGTCTTCGTCCACCCCTGGGATATGATGGGCAAGGAGCGCATGTCAAAGTACTGGCTCCCGTGGCTCGTTGGTATGCCTGCGGAGGCCTCGCTTGCTATTTGTTCAATGATCTTCGGCGGCGTGTTCGAGCGTCTGCCAAAACTGCGCGTTGCATTTGCTCACGGCGGCGGCGCATTTCCCGGAACGTTTGGTCGCATTGAGCATGGCTTTAATGTCCGCCCTGACCTTGTTGCCGTTGACAATCCAATCAACCCACGCAAGTACCTGGGCCGCTTCTTCGTTGATTCACTCACGCACGATGCGGCGATGCTCAAGTATCTCATTGAGCTTGTCGGCGCAAACCGCATAGCTCTCGGTTCGGATTATCCATTCCCCCTCGGTGAACAAGAACCGGGCAAGCTGATTGAATCGCTGGGTCTCGAGCAGAAAACACAAGAGCAATTGTTGCGCGGAACGGCGTTGGAGTGGCTGGGCAAAAGCAGTCTGTAGAGTTCGTGGAGTTCATAGAGTCTATAGAGTCATCCTCTTTGAACTCTACAGACTCCACAAACTCCATTTGAGTTATCCGAGGATGATTTGGTTCGCTGGCTTCTTGTCGATCTCAATTCCTATTTTGCTTCTGTCGAACAGCAACTGCGTCCTGAGCTTCGGCGGAAACCAGTTGCCGTGGTTCCGCTGATAGCAGACACGACGTTTTGTATTGCTGCAAGCTATGAAGCCAAGGCCTTTGGTGTAAAGACTGGCACACGCGTTGCCGATGCAAAGCGGATGTGCCCCGACCTCCAGCTCGTGGAAGCGCGGCACGCGAAGTACGTCGAGTATCACACAAGGATTGTCACCGCCGTTGAATCTTGTGTACCTGTTGCAGCGGTGCTGTCCATAGATGAAATGGCATGTCAGCTTACAGGCAGCCAGCGCGAAGTCGGGAAGGCTGTTGCATTGGCGGCCAAAATCAAACAAACGATCTATACCGACGTCGGTGAAATGCTGCGCTGTTCGGTTGGCATTGCGACCAACCGCTTTCTTGCAAAGGTGGCGAGTGATATGCAGAAGCCGGATGGTCTCGTCGTTCTGACACTGGCGGATCTGCCGCAGAAACTATATCCTTTGAAGACAAGGGATTTCCCCGGCATTGGCGCGAACATGGAGAAACGACTTGCTCAGAAGGGGATAGTGACAGCCGAACAATTATTGAATCTCTCACAATCCGAGATGAAGAAAATCTGGCAAGGAATTATCGGCGAACGGTACTGGCACTGGTTGCGGGGTGAGGAGTTTTCAGAGCAACAGACCCACCGCCGCACTGTCGGACACTCACATGTGTTGCCTCCGAAAATGCGAACGCCAACAGATGCATTCGCCATCGCACAGCAGCTGTTGCACAAGGCCGCCGCGCGACTCCGGCGCATGCATTACTGGGCATCGCACTTGAGAGTGGATGTGAAATTCATGAACCGTGCATCGTGGACGGATCATATTTCGTTCGTTGAATGTCAGGACACACTCACGCTCCTCGAAGCGCTGCAGAAGCTCTGGAAGAATCTGCCGCAAGGCAAGCTGCTGGCAGTCGGCGTGACGTTGTTCGATCTCGTCCACGATTCTGCGCATAACTTCTCGCTCTTTTCCGACGAGGTGAAGCGCACCAGACTTTCAGATGCGATGGATAAACTCAACGCGAAATACGGAGGTCACTTGCTCCACTTTGGAGGCATGCATGCTTTACAGTCTGCCGCTCCAACCCGCATTGCTTTCACCAACATTCCCTCACCCGAGGATTTTGACTTTGATATTGAATAAGCCATGACACCAATACATTTCGACAAATTGTCGGCGGTTGAGCTTGACGCGCAAGACCCATGTGCTGCATACCGCTCCCGTTTTCATATTCCCAAGAGAAAAGATGGCAGCGATGTAATCTACCTGTGTGGCAACTCTCTTGGCCTGCAGCCAAAGACTGCGAGCACATACGTTCAGCAAGAATTGGATGATTGGGCCAAGTTAGGCGTCGAGGGACATTTTCAAGCGAAGAATCCCTGGATGCCGTACCACGAATTGTTGACCGAGCAGACAGCGCGTCTTGTCGGGGCATTGCCCTCAGAAGTTGTGGTCATGAACACCCTCACCGTCAACCTCCACCTGATGATGGTATCGTTCTACAGACCCGCCTTGAATCGGCACAAGATTATTGTCGAACAACATGCGTTTCCTTCAGACCAATATGCGGTTACATCTCAGATTAAATTCCATGGACTTGATCCGACGCGTTCAATAATGGAACTTTCGCCACGCCGGGGGGAATCCACGCTCAGGGTTGAAGACATGGAAAAGGTGATTGCAGATGAAGGAGAGGCGACTGCACTCGTTCTTCTCGGAGGTGTCAACTACTACACAGGCCAAGCGTTTGACATGGAGCGGATTGTCAAGGCAGCTCACGGAAAGGGCTGCATTGTCGCGTTTGATCTTGCCCATGCGGTGGGGAATATTCCTCTTCATCTTCATGATTGGGGTGTGGACTTTGCGGTGTGGTGTTCATATAAATACTTGAATGCCGGTCCGGGCAGCACCGCCGGCTGTTTTGTCCATGAACGCCACGCCCGGGCTTTTGATCTTCCCAGATTTTCCGGTTGGTGGGGACACAACAAGAGCACACGTTTTCAGATGCCCGCTGAGTTTGATCCGATACCGGGGACGGAGGGCTGGCAACTGAGCAATCCGTCGATTCTGCCGCTGGCGGCTTTGCGTTCCTCAATGGAGATATTTGATGAGGTGGGTATGACAGCGCTTAGAACGAAGAGTGAGAAGCTGACGGGATACCTTGAGTTTCTCCTTAAGGAGTTGCCCGGTGTTTCGATCCTCACTCCATCCGATCAGTCCCGGCGTGGTTGCCAGCTCTCCCTGCAGATCGGGCAGAAAGGTCGGTCGATTTTTGAGTCGTTGACACGACAGGGTGTAGTCTGCGACTGGCGTGAACCGGATGTCATTCGTGTTGCTCCGGTGCCGCTGTATAATACATTCAGCGACGTGTTTGAGTTTGTGAGGATACTGGGGAAAGAAGTCGAATGAAAGATCGTGTAACTCTTGTCGGGGCCGGGCTGGCAGGCTCGCTGCTTTCGATTTATCTTGCACAACGCGGCTTTGACGTTGATGTATATGAGCGCCGACCCGACATGCGCAAAGTCAACATTGGGGGTGGACGTTCGATCAATCTTGCCTTATCCACACGTGGGATCCATGCGCTGAAGGAAGTCGGAGTTCTTGAACAGGTCATGAAAATCGCCATCCCGATGAAGGGAAGAATGATGCACGCAGTGTCCGGCGAGTTGACGTTTCAGCGATATGGCAAAGACGATACGGAGGTCATCTACGCAACATCGCGCAGTCAACTGAACATGGCGTTGATGGATGCAGCGGAACGGTTACCCAACGTTACGCTCCATTTCAATCGCAAGTGTACAGGAATGAATTTTGGAACAGATGAACTCGCGCTGTTCGATGAAGTGGTTGGAAAGAGTATGAAGGTGCAAACCGGTACCGTGATTGGAACGGATGGCTCGGCTTCGGCTCTGCGGATGGAGATGGAGGGAATTCCCCAATTCCATTCATCCCAGCAATATCTTGAGTACGGTTATAAAGAACTTGCCATTCCGGCTGGGCCGATGGGAGCGTGGTTGCTCGAGAAGCATGCACTGCATATTTGGCCACGCGGCACGTTTATGTTGATCGCTCTTCCGAATATCGATGGAAGCTTCACGTGTACGTTCTTCTTCCCGCATGAGGGAGAGTTGAGCTTTAAGACATTGAACACCCGGGACCGGGTCAATACATTCTTTCACGAACATTTTCCCGATGCAATCGCACTCATGCCCGATTTCATCGATCAGTTCTTTTCAAACCCCACGGGAGCCATGGTGACAGTCAAGTGCTCACCGTGGCACGCCGGTGGCAAGATGGCCCTACTCGGCGACGCGGCCCATGCCATTGTGCCGTTCTTCGGTCAGGGAATGAACTGTGCGTTTGAGGATTGCACCTCCCTGAACGAAATCATGGGCAAGAAATTGGAGGTGGAGAAACAGGAGATCGGAGAAGAGTGGTGGAAATCAGTGTTCGATGAGTATGAGCGGGCACGAAAGATCAATACTGACGCTATCGCCGATCTGGCCGTGGAGAATTTCGTTGAAATGCGGGACCTGGTTGCACACCCCAAATTTCTATTGAAGAAAAAAGTGGAACAGGCATTGCACCAGAGATTTCCGGAGAAATTTATCCCCAAATACTCCATGGTGACCTTCCACCGGATTCCGTATGCCGTGGCACTCTCTCGTGGGAAAGTCCAGGAGAGGATCCTGGACGAGCTCTGTTCCACCATTTCCACAGTGGATACACTGGATTGGGCCAGAGCGGGACAACTTATTGCAGGCCTTGAAACGCTGCATCAGTAAGGCAACTCAAATCACCCGCCGATTGTTCACCTTAAGCCTACATTGATCATTTATTCTTCTCAGGTGAACAATGAGACCAACGCTGCGCATCGTTTCGTTTGTCATCACAATCTTCATTGCATTGATTGCCGGATGCTCCGAGAATCCTGAGGGAACGCCGCCGCCGGGACCAGCACCCGGTGTTGTTTCCACTGTCGTCAAACCTAATGAACACAACGTACTGAGTGCAATAGCCACTGTTCGTGCCGCCAATGCTGTTTCAGTATCCGTTGAATTCTGGAATGACTCTCTCGCAATGTCAGAAACAGCCGCCGTCCTTGTCGTCGACTCAGTTGCCGAGGTCCCGATTCTCGGACTGAGACCGGATCAAACGTACCAATTTCGCGCGAAAGCCCGGGCAGCCAGCGGTGAGACCGGATCGGGCGATCAGATTTCCTTTTCAACAGATCCTTTGCCCGACCACCTTCCTGGCTTTACACTCATCGGAAGTCAATCGCCCACTCCGGGCTACGTCATGATCGGGGTTTCCGGTGCTGGTGGGACGTATGGTGCGGCTGTAATACTTGACAACCTCGGACGCATTGTTTGGTACAAGAGGTTTCAAACAGCGGTGCTTGACTTCCAGCTCCAATTCACCGGCACGTACACCGCCGGCTCATTTCTTGATAGCGTCCTCGCTTTTTATGAGCTGGACCGTCTGGGCAATGTCGTTGGCCAGTACTCAACTGTTCAAGGAGAAGAAACCGGGGTGCATGAACTCCGGTTGTACAACGGCGCGTATTGCTTGTATGGCAGTGAGTACAGGGATTCAAATCTGACCGCGCTCGGCGGCCAGGCAAATGCCATTGTGCGCGGAATGACGATCGAGTATATCAGGAACGGCCAGCCGAATTTCTTTTGGAATACCTTCGACCATCTTGAGATCACCGACGCCACCGCGGATATTAGTCTCACCGGTGTGAACGTCAACCCGTGGCATTCCAATGCAATCGAAGTTGACACCGACGGCAATGTGCTGGTGTCGTTCAAGAACATGGATGAGATCACCAAGATCAACGTACAGACAGGAGAGATCATCTGGCGGCTGGGAGGTGAAAACAATCAGTTCACGTTCGTCAACGATCCGTTGAATGGTTTTTCGCATCAACACGGCATCCGCCGACTGGCCAATGGTAATATCATCCTGTTCGACAACGGCGCCCTCCACCAACCCCCGGTCAGTCGCGCCGTGGAGTATCGTCTCGACGAGTCAACAATGGTGGCAGAGATGGTATGGGAGTATCGTCACTCGCCCCCGCTCTTCGGCAACATTATGGGATTTGCCCAACGACTTGCGAATGGCAACACCGTGATTTGTTTTGGCTCGGCCCAACACGTTGTCGAAGTGAACAGCTCGGGAGTTGTGCAGTGGGAAGTGGCTGTCGATAATCCCGGATATAATCTATACCGGGCATTCAGGATAGAATCTTTGTACTAACATCATTCCGTAGTTGCAATACGACCACGTAGTCTGTATATTGCTGTCGAAATCCGTTAGGGGTGTCCCGCCAATAAACGTGGGACTGAGATCACACCCTAAGAACCTGATCTGGACGATACCAGCGTAGGGAAACGGGACCTGAATTGCTTCTATTTCTCTTCAGCCGTTTCTCTTACGAGAACGGCTTTTTTATTGAGGAAAAGGATCATGAAGGGCTTCACGGTAATTCTCTGCACGCGTGTCTTGACGTTTCTCTTAATCGGACAAGATTCATCCGCCCAACCCTTCGGGTCCATCGCAGGCACAGTGAGCGATGCGACGACACGGAGATCAATTCCCGGAACCAACATTTCTCTCGTCGGGACAGCTCTCGGCGCCATTACGGATACCTCCGGGGGGTTTCATATCAACAACGTCACGCCGGGAATGTATGAACTGCGGGCCTCGTTTGTCGGCTACACAACGAACATACAGAGCATACACGTCTTACCGGATGATTCATCCTTTGTGAGCATCGAACTCGTACCTGAGACGATTACCATTCAACCAATTACAGTGAGTGCTACCCGCGGACGATTGCGGGAAACGCCGGCAACATTTTCTACGCTTGACAGGATGAATATTCGCGATCATTATACCACCCAGGACATTCCGGTTCTCCTGTCGGAGCTCCCTTCAACAACATATTATTCGGACGCCGGCAATGGCATCGGCTACACATACCTGAATATCCGCGGCTTTGATGCTCGCCGCATTGCGGTAATGGTCAACGGTATTCCACAAAATGATCCGGAGGATCACAACGTCTATTGGTTGGACATTCCCGATATTGCGGGGAGTCTGGAAGATGTTCAGGTGCAACGCGGTGCCGGCAGCGCTTTCTACGGGTCACCCGCGATTGGTGGTTCAGTGAATCTCGTAACGTCCGGTTTCGGACGGGAACGTGAGATTATCCTGTCTGCGGGGGTTGGAAGCTTCAACTCACGCAAATACTCAGCTTCGTTCAGCTCCGGACTCATTGATAACAGGTACGCACTTCATGGACGGCTTTCCAAGATGCTGAGCAGCGGCTACCGTGACCGATCCTGGGTTGATTTCAACAGCTACTTTCTGGGGATGATCCGCTACGATGAGAATATGACCACGCAGGTGAACTTCTATGGAGGACCGATTTCCGACCATCTTGCATACTACGGGATTCCAAAGTCGGACGTGAAGGATAGATCAAAGCGGCGCACAAACCCAATCCTCCGGGAAGAGGAAGTTGAGAATTTCTCCCAGCCCCACTATGAAGTGCTGCATGAATGGCGGCTGAGCCGGACACTTACAGTGAACAACACAGCGTTTATCATTCTTGGTGAGGGCTTCTTCGATTATGATGGGAGCTGGGCGCCATTCTCATACTACCGGCTTACACAAGGAAACGGATTCAATGTTACCGGCGATCCCGATACGATGTACTTTAGTAGTGCACTCATCCGTGCAACCGTATCGAACAAGCAGTTTGGCTGGCTGCCTCGCATTACTCTGCGTCATGATAACGGTGAATTCATCGCCGGGGCTGAGGTACGATTCCACCGTTCGCTCCACTGGGGAAAACTGCAGCGCGTTGATATGAGCCCCGTGTCCATTCCCGAAGATTATCGCTATTATGAATACAAGGGAGCAAAAGACATCTTCTCGCTTTATGTGCACGAACTGTATTCACTCCAGTCTAATGTGAACATCATGGCGAACGTGCAATACGTCTTCAATCGTTACCGGCTCTACGAAGAGGGATTTCTCGGGACGGACTTTGCAGTCCCATACCATTTCTTGAATCCCCGCCTTGGCGTCAACTACAATCTTGACGAGAACTGGAACACCTACCTCAGTCTTGCTTACACTTCCCGCGAACCACGATTGAAGAACCTGTATGATGCAGCGGAAGCGAGTACCCCCGCATCTTGGGGTGCAATTGTGCCACAGTTTGCCGTGGACGCAAATGGCCAGTTCAATTTTGACCAGCCGCTGGTAAAGCCGGAGCGACTGCTTGATATCGAGTTGGGCGCAGGATATTCCTCGCCGCGCGCGAGTACGACGGCAAATGTCTACTGGATGGAGTTCACGGATGAGATTGTGAAGAGCGGTCAGGTGGATCGTTTCGGTCAACCCGTCACCGGGAACGCTGAGAGAACACGTCACATCGGCATTGAAATTTCGGGGCTCTATACTCCCGTTGCATGGCTTGAGGTGCGCGGTAATGCGACCCTCAGTCGGAACACATTTGTCAGACACACGGATTATTCATCGGGAGCCCCGCTCAGCCTGAGTGACAACCCGATCGCGGGATTTCCGGACGTTCTTGCAAACTTGCGGGTGACGTATCGGAAAGAAGGTCTCGCGGTGTCGGTTGCGGGCAGGTACGTCGGCAAACAGTATACGGATAACTTTAAGGACGAAGCCAATACCGTGGATGCGTACGTTGTCTGTGATGGATGGATTGCTCATACCCTGCAGAGTGTTTTTGATGATGTCAATGTCGAGGCAAAGTTACAGGTGAATAATCTCTTTGATAAACTTTACGCCGCCTATGGCGAGGGTGACCGGTTTTTTGTTGGGGCAGAAAGAAACGTATTCTTCAATCTTTCCATACACCTTTGAGTTTGCAATGAAAGCACTGGTGATCTGCAATGGTGAACCTCCTTCACGCGCCTTACTTCATCGCCATGCCCGGAGGGCCGATCTGATTGTCGCCGCCGATGGCGGGGCAAACGCTGCACGGGTGTTGGGCGTGCGTCCGCATATCATCATAGGTGACCTCGATTCTCTGAACGCTTCGACCAGGAAGCACTTCACCTCCTCCCTTATCATACACGTGAAGCGTCAGGACAACACCGATCTGGAGAAGGCGCTGGATATTCTCGCGCCACGTGTGAAGGATGTCGTGATTGTCGGCGCAGCTGGCCGCCGGCTCGATTTCACTCTTGGCAACCTCTCGGTTCTGTGGAAGTATGCCGTGAAGATGAACATTATTGTGGCTGGCGATGGATGGCAGGCGTTTCCGATACAGCGGAAGTTCACGCGACGAGCCGCTCGCGGGACGACGGTAAGCCTCATTCCATTCGGTTCGTGTTCCGGAATTACATTGCGCGGATTGAAATACCCGCTCACAAATGCAGCAATGGCCGTTGGGGAAATTGGAGTTTCTAATGCTGTTGTTCGCTCATCGTTCAATGTGAGTGTACGGAAAGGTAAGATGCTCCTGTTGATACTTGATCCCCGGAAGGCGAGACACAATTGAGCGTCGCGCTTGCTCCGGTGGACCTGGTTATCATAGCCCTGTATTTTATCGCGGTCCTAGCCATAGGCTTCCTCACCAAAGGGAAATCGAACGATGCGGCCGGGTTTCTTCTCGCCGGACGCTCTCTTACTCTTCCCGTGTTTGTCATGACGCTCGTCTCCACGTGGTATGGTGGGATACTGGGCGTTGGCGAGTTTTCCTATCTCTATGGGATTTCCAACTGGGTGGTGCAGGGCATTCCGTACTACGTGTTTGCAATGTTCTTTGCCCTGTTTCTTGCCAAAAAAATCAGGGCCACGGATCTCACGACCATTCCCGATCAGCTTGAACAAAGCTATGATCGTCGAACGGCAATCGCGGGCGGCGCGCTGACATTTATTCTCACTACCCCGGCACCCTACATTCTGATGCTTGGCGTCTTGATGCAGCTTGTCACGGGATGGAGCTTGCTTCTGTGCACCGTCATCGGAACGGTTGCGTCAACCGGCTATCTTCTGTTGGGAGGTTTCAGAGCCGACGTGAATACAGATGTGTTTGAGTTTATTGTGATGTTTCTCGGCTTCAGCATCATTCTGCCCTTTGCCTACCGGACGTTCGGCGGGTTTGAGTTCATTGCAGCCAATGTGCCCCCATTGCACCTCACCTGGAACGGTGGCAACTCGATGCAATTCGTGCTGGTCTGGTTTCTGATTGCCCTGTGGACGTTGGTTGACCCGGCATTCCATCAACGGTGTTATGCCGCACGGTCGGGTGAAGTCGCGCAGAAAGGTATTTTCATTTCCATATTGTTTTGGTTTCTGTTCGACGCGATGACAGCGACAGCGGGACTCTATGCGCGTGCGGTACTTCCGTCGCTCGAACAGCCGGTGATGGCATTTCCACTCCTTGCCGAGATGGCCCTTCCGCCGGTTGCAAAGGGGTTGTTCTATATCGGCATGCTGGCAACCATTATGTCGACGCTCAACACGCTCACATTCGTCTCTGCAACGTCACTCGGCCGTGATATCGTCTGGCGTGTGCATGGAGCTCATGCGGGAGAATCCGAAGAACAGTATACGCGCTGGGCAATGCCAATAACTGCGTTGTTCTCGATCCTTCTTTGCGTGGCCGTTCCATCGGTGATTCGTCAATGGTACGTTATCGGAACGGTTGTGGTACCGGGGCTGCTCCTGCCGGTGCTGGCAAGCTATTTCGAACGATGGAAGATCGCTCCGCGCTATGCGTTTACGGCAATGCTGCTTGGGTGGTTCACATCCACGAGTTGGCTCTTGACCGGTTGGGCACAAGCCGGTGCAGGTGGGTATCCTTTTGGCATAGAGCCAATGTTCCCGGGCTTGTTGGTTTCGATGTTGGTGTGGTGGGGAGGGATGATGGTCAAGCGACGATAGCACTGCGCTGACGTTGAACTTCAAACAGGCACACAGCACTTGCGCTGGCAACGTTCAAAGAGTCCGTTTCGTTCAGCATCGGAATAGCGACGCGTTCATCGCTGAGTTGAAGAACCTCCGGTGCAATCCCGGTGTCTTCGTTTCCCAACACAATACAGATATCGTCCGTCAAGTGTGCCAGGTGAATTGCTGTGCTCTCGTGCGGTGACGTTGCAATTATCCGCAGGCGGTTCTTCATTGTTGAGAGCGTTGAGGCGAGATCCTGAACGTGTACGACCGGAATCCTGAATACAGCGCCCATTGAATTCCGCACCGCGCGCCGAAGGTACGGACTGCACGATGTGCCACCCACGAGAATCGCCTGCACACCGAACCCCCCGCAGTTCCGCACAATCACCCCGACATTTTCCGCATTGGCTAATCCATCCAACGCAACTATCAACAATGGCGAGTGAAGCGAAGAGAGCACTTCGCTGAGGGACTTCTCATCGGGGAGACTGCCCACGGCCATTATTCCTTGATGCAGCCGGAAGCCCACGATGGTATTGAGAAGTGATTCCTCGGCGACATAGACATCGCAGGGTGGAGTCAGGCCGTTTGAAAAGAGTTCGTGATACCATGCGGGAGTGACAAGGATAGACACAACGGTGAGTTCCGATGCAAGCAGTCTGCGCACTACTTTCTCCCCTTCAGCAACAAAAATCCCCTGGACTTTGTGCTCTTGCTGGCGTCGTAGTGTGCGATACGGCTGTAACGCTGGAAGGTCAAACGATGTTACGGGAACAACGCGGCTCAATTCAGTTTGATCTGGTATTGTTGAATTTTGGTGTAGAGGGTTTTGAGACTGATACCGAGAATCTTGGCTGATTCCGTTTTGTTGCCACGAAAACTCCGCAACACCCCCTCAATATGCATCCGTTCGATCTCCTTGATGGGGAGAGCTGTGCCGATAATATTGTCTGCCTGTGAACCGCTTTGAAGCATCATAGGTGCATTCGGCAGGGAGAGATCACGGGTTTCAATGGTGTTGTCGTTGCAGAGAATTGCAGCACGCTCAATGACGTTTTCCAACTCGCGCACGTTTCCCGGCCAATCATACTCCATCAAAACTTCCATTGCCTTTGCCGAAATGCTCTTCTTCACTTTGGTCTTCATTCGGGATTCGAGAAAGGACTTCACAAGCAGTGGAATATCATCCTTTCGTTGCCGGAGTGGGGGAAGCTCGATGGTGATAACGTTGACTCTGTAGAGGAGGTCTTCCCTGAATCTTCCTTCCTTGACTTCCTCCTGCAAATTCTTGTTGGTAGCGGAGAGAATCCGGCAGTCTGCTTTGAGAACGGTATTCCCGCCGACCCTGCGGAACTCACCGCTCTGGATAAACCGGAGTATCTTTGGCTGGACGATGTGACTGATGTCCCCGATCTCGTCGAGGAAGAGTGTGCCCTTGTCGGCAATCTCAACGATGCCCTGCTTCATAGCGCGTGCGTCGGTGAAAGCCCCTTTTTCGTAGCCAAAGAGCTCGCTCTCGATTAACGTATCCGGGATGGACGCGCAGTTGAGGGTGACAAACGGTTCCGATTTCCGGTCGCTGTGTTGGTAGATAAAGTTGGCAATGAGCTCTTTGCCGGTTCCACTGGGGCCCTGTATCAACACTGTCGATTCAGTCGGTGCAACTTTTGCAGCGAGATCCAGAACACGCCGCAATGCGTCGCTTTCTCCGACAATCTGATTTGGCCCCTGAAGCCGGTTCAATTCCGTTTTCATCACAATGTTTTCAATCATCAACTGCCGGTGCTCGATTGCGCGTGAGATTGTCGTCAGGAGATCATCTGCAGTTGTTGGTTTGGAGATATAATCATACGCGCCGAGTTTCATGCACTCGACCGCAATTTTGATGTCCGAGGTACCTGTGAGCATGACGACTGCAATACCGGGGAAGTTGGTCTTGATGAATTTCAGCGTTTCCAATCCATCGACCTTCGGCATCTTTATATCCATCAGAACAATGTGGAAGGGCTTGGTCTGTACAGCGTTGATTGCCGCCACACCATCAATTGCTGTGTCTATGGTGTATCCGGCACCTGAAAGAAGGGAGGAAAGCATATAACGGAACGCTTCTTCGTCGTCTACGATCAGTATGGAGACTTCTTTCTTTGTCATTGGTGGGGCCAGGTTGTGGAAGGAATGTGATTAGAATAGAGAAAAGCCCGCCGAAAGTCAACTCGAAATCTCGCGAACCTATTGAATTTATTGACTCTTTGGAGTGTTGTTCTTACCTTGACCTCAACGCCGTTATCTTGTACATCCATCCAGAGTGCCTCACCATGCGACTATCCGAACGATTCATTCAGACAATCCCCAAAGTACTTCTCCATGATCACCTTGATGGCGGGGTACGACCCCAGACGGTCATCGACCTGGCAAAAGATATCGGTTACGACCAACTTCCGACGTCGGATGCGGGCGAACTTGAAGAATGGTTCCATCGGGGGGCAAAGCGCGGCAGTTTGCCTCTCTACCTTGAGGGTTTTGCTCACACATGCGGGGTGATGCAAACCGAAGAAGCCTTGGAGCGCGTGGCGTATGAGATGATGGAAGATATGTACAACGACGGCGTTGTCTACGTTGAAACCCGTTTCTCTCCGATCTTCCATACTGATCGGGGCTTGCACTGGGATGATGTCGTGAATGCTGTGCTGAAAGGATTGGAACGCGGGTATCGCGATTTTGGTGTGGAATTCGGTCTGATCATTTGCGCGATGCGCAACCTGACGCTCTCCCAGGAAATGGCGGAGCTGGCGGTGGATTATCGTGAACGTGGAGTCGTCGGATTCGATCTTGCCGGCGAAGAGGGGGGATTCCCGCCGAAGAAGCATGTTGACGCGTTTCATTACATTCAGCGCGAGAATTTCAATATCACCATTCATGCGGGTGAGGCATTCGGCAAGGAGAGCATCTGGCAAGCCATTCAATGGTGCGGGGCACACAGAATCGGACACGCCACACGGCTGATTGAAGATGTTGGTTTGGACAAGCGCGAAACCCACAAGATTATCAAAATGGGATATCTTGCGCAGTACGTCCTCGATAAGCGAATCCCGCTTGAGATCTGTCTCACCAGTAACGTGGATACCGGCGCAGTAAAGAGTCTGGAGGAACATCCGTTCGGCATTTTTCACAAGTATAAATTCCGTGTTACACTGAATACTGACGACAGGTTGATGAGCGATACGACGATGACGAAGGAGTTCAAGATCGCTCATCAGGTCTTCAAACTCTCGTTGGACGATCTGGAGAAAATTACCATCAACTCCATGAAGAGTGCCTTCATTCCCTACAACAAGCGTATCCGGTTGATCTATGATGTGATAAAGCCTGGATACCAGAAGGCACGTCAGCGACTAAAGAAGTAACCCCGCCATGAAGCGCATCCCTACGGTATGGGCGCTCCTCGCAACCGGTACCATGGTGCTGGCCGGTTGTGCAACAACGGTTCCCTACCGGGCGCTCAACGACGACTGCAATTGTGAGTCCTACACTGCCCGGGATCCGGACGGGAAGATGACCTCCACAGTATCCGCTTCATATCGAATTGATGACGGTATCACAACCTATATTACGATTCTGATGAAGAATACGGGGAGTGACACATTGGATCTTTCTCTTGCATACGTGAAAATTTCCTCCCGCAATATTCCCTACCATTCCAATAATAAGTCGATCCCCCTTGATATTCTCTTCGTGTTGCCCGGGAATGAAGAAACGTTGCGATTGGAAGGGCACGTTGATCAGGGAAAAATCGGAGACCCGTGGCTGAAGATTGCGGGAGAAGAACTTGAGATTACGCTCAAAGGAATGCGGGTGGGTCATCGTGAACTGGCACCACAGGTGGTGCGATTCATTCCTCATAATCCAAACATCGGAATGTGACGAGAAACTATGAACCTGTATCTTGCGCGACATGCTGAAGCGGTACCTGTTGGTGGGCGCATTCTGAAGGACGCCGACCGCACTCTCAGTCCGGTGGGCGAAGCTCACGCCGAACAGATGGGCAAGGTCCTCGCGAAAATTGATCCGGGTATTCATGTTGTTGCGACAAGTCCGTTGGTACGTGCTGTACACACGGGGGAGATCATCGGTCATCAAGTGAGCGACCGCCCGGTGTTTCACGTGACGGAGCATCTCGCGCCCGGTTTTCGTGAAATGAGATTACTCGAAACCCTCTATGCGTTGAGTGGTGGTGGAAGCATCGTTGCAGTGGGACATCAACCGGACGTGAGTGCATTTGTTTCATACTTGATTGCAGGCGCGATGTCCGCAGCAGTGGCATTTCCTCCCGGGGCAGTCGCATGTCTGAGTATACAGCAGGTCTCCTCGCGCCCGGAAGCACATTTGTGCTGGCTTCTTACACCTGATGTTGTCAAGAGTCTCCAGCCCGAACGGACACAGAGATCATCATGAATCGAATTATTTCTCTCAAGGTTTCATTCACTTTCATGTTCCTGCTCATCAGCTTCATTCTTATTCCGGGTTGCGGGAAGCACGGCGGCACGCCCGTGGTCCGTGTCGATACGCTCTCAACCGAGCAGGATCAGTTGCTCATGATCAATTTTCTTCCCCTCGATCTTTCTTATGGCGGGGTGAAAGAACGATTCCCGTCGCTTGGTGAAGTGAAGGCGGGTGCGGTTCCGGGTGGCACGTTGACCGGGACAGCGACGGGAAAAATGAAGACGCCGGGCGGTTATGAATCAATCGCGGAGCTGGAATTTGAACACAACGCCCTCACACGTTATTCTTTTATTGTCATCGCCGAAAGTGTGGTGACGGCAATGATGTATCAACGGCTGCAATCATTCTATACCATGCGATACGGCAACTATCATCAGGAGCTGCGCGAGGAGGGGGCGCAACGATGGGGAAGAAGCTATTGGACCTCGGATATTTTTGCTGTTGTGGTTACACTACAGGACTCCGCGGGCACCCATTCGCTTCGGTGGGGATTTGAAAAATTACGCGAGAGTAACCCGGAGCAGCCTGAAGCTCATGCTATTCGATCAACTCAGTCACCCTTTGCCACTACAGCGGAGTATCCATGACCTCCCTCGCTACACGACGAACATTTCTTCGCACCTTTGCCGGTGGCGCATTCGGCGGAGCGGTGCTATACGCATTTCCCGCAGATGCGCGCGCAAAATACATCCTTAGCCAGGACCAGCACGTGCCGGAAGATGATGAACATTTTTGGCGCATCGTGCGCGATCAGTTTCCGCTGAAGCGGGAGCCGGTGTTTCTCAACAATGGTACAATGGGTCCGTCGCCGTACGTGGTGATTGACGCCGTGAAGACGGAAATGGAAGAAGTAGACCGCACGGCGCGTTATGGTGGATGGGAAGATGTGCGGGTGAAGATCGCACGGTTCATCAATGCAAGCGTGGAAGAGATTTCACTCACCCACAACGTTACCGAGGGAATCAATGTTGTTGCGTGCGGATTGCCATTAAAGCGCGGTGATGAAGTAATCCTGACGAACCACGAACATGGCGGTAATGCAATCCCGTGGCTTGCCCGTGCGCGCCGGGATGGCATCGTGGTCAAACCCGTCATGCTCGCATCCACTGCAGATGAAATCCTCAACCGTATCAATGATCTCATCACTCCTCGTACAAAAGCCATTGCCGTCCCGCATATCACGTGTACCATCGGACAGGTGCTTCCTGCAAAGGCGATATGCCAGCTCGGACATGAGAAGGGATTGCGCGTGATGCTCGATGCTGCACATACGCCCGGTATGTTGCCGTTGGACGTGAAGGAACTCGGCTGTGATTTTCTTGCAACCTGCGGCCATAAATGGATGTTGGGACCGAAGGGGACGGGGTTTCTTTACGTGAGAAAGGAAGTTCAGGACGAAGTGGAGCCATACTGGACGGGTGCGCTTTCAGATACGGGATGGGATTTGCAGAAGGGAACACTGGAGTTTCGCAAGGATGCGCACAAGTACGATTTCGCCACACAAAATTCGGCACTGTACGTTGGACTGGGCGCGGCAATCGACTTCCTGCACCATCTCGGAATGGAGAATGTCACGCGACGCGGCCAGGCGCTTGCATCAGCACTTCGGTCAGAGTTGCAGTCGATGGGCGATAAAGTGGAAATACTGACTCCCGATGAGGCCGGTGGGTACGGTTCCGTGTTGGGATTCAGATTAAAGAATATTGCGTATGATGTTCTGCAGAAGACATTATTGGAGAAACATAAAATTATCACACGGATGGTGCCGGAGAACGGCCTGAATTGCAACCGGATTTCCACCCACATCTATAACAGTCGGGAGGAAGTGCAGAAGTTAGTTGAGGCGCTGAAATCGTTGGCCTAACTGTCGTGATACTCACATGGAGGAACACATGAATCGATCATCGTTGTTGAAAACAGTTGCCACCATTCTCTTCTGCGGTCTGCTGGCCGGGCCGGCAGCATTCGCGCAAAAATCTCAGAAGACGGAGAAACCAAAAACGACACAATCGGCTGGGACATTCAAGGAGATGCTTTCGAAGCACGTCGGCAAGCAAACCAACCTGGGTAAACTGATAAAAGTGGGTCCGGACTATGTTGCGGTTGAATCCGAAGAGGTGCAGACGATGATTCAACTGCAGGCAATCCAGTCATTCAGGGTTGTGGTCATTAAAGATGAAGAAACCTCCGAAGAGCGTTTGGAGATTACACTGCTCGCCGGAGACTGATCATGAAACGAATTGCAGTGATGTTGATGCTGTCCCTGCTCTTTGGATGCACGGATGAGGAGGAAATACGATCGATTGTTCAAGAGGAAATGTCCCGGTACGAGGGTAAACAGATTGTGAAACCAGTTGATGTGATCGGGCCGTACAGTCCCGCGGTGCGGGTTGGCCCGTTCCTCTTCGTCTCCGGACAGATTGCCCTCGACCAGGCAACCGGCGTACTGCGCAACGAGAGTATCGAAGCGGAAACGCGGCAGGTTTTGGACAACCTCATGCACATTCTACGCGCTGCCGGTTATGATTCGTCTCACGTTATCAACGCAACGGTTTATCTCAAGAACATGAATGACTACCCGAAGATGAACCTGATCTATGGCGGCTATTTTCCCGAAGAGAGTTATCCTGCCCGCACAGCCGTTGCCGTGAGTGAGTTGCCACGACAGGCGAATGTGGAAATTGCCGTTGTAGCGTGGAAGGCGGAGTGAGAGGGTTTGACTAAAGCCCTCAGCGTTTTTCTGGCTTTCGGCAATCCACGAGCTAAAGCTCGTGGCGAGTCAATAGAGAATTCAATGGAGTAGTACTCATGCAGCATAATGTAACAACGAAGAATATCAAAGCCCTTCGCGGCACCACCCTCTCCTGCAAAGGCTGGATACAGGAAGCCGCGCTGCGTATGCTGATGAATAATCTTGACCCCGACGTTGCAGAAAAGCCCGATGAGTTGATCGTCTATGGCGGTGTGGGTAAAGCTGCGCGCAATTGGGAATGCTACGATGCAATCGTGCGAACCTTAAAGAACTTGGAAAACGATGAGACCCTGCTCGTCCAATCCGGCAAGCCGGTGGGTATTTTCAAAACGCACGAGAACGCTCCCCGAGTGCTTATCTCCAACAGTATGCTCGTCCCCAAATGGGCGACATGGGATGAGTTCCGTCGACTCGAAGCTCTCGGTCTCACGATGTACGGTCAGATGACCGCAGGAAGCTGGATTTACATCGGCACACAGGGGATTCTGCAAGGGACGTATGAGACCTTTGCAGCGTGCGCTGAGAGATACTTCGGTGGAACCCTTGCAGGCAGACTCCTCGTCACTGCCGGACTCGGCGGCATGGGCGGCGCGCAACCTCTCGCTGCAACGATGAATGGTGCTGCATGCCTTGCGATTGAAGTTGATCGCTCACGCATCGAGAAGAGACTGAAGACTGGATACGTCGATGAGATGGCAACATCGCTCGATGAGGCGTTGCTCATTCTGCAGACGGCCAAAGAGCTGAAGGAAGCCAAGTCCGTTGCTCTGCTTGCGAATGCTGCCGAAGTGTTGCCGGAGCTCCTTGCCCGTAACATCGCAGTAGATATTCTCACCGATCAAACTTCTGCGCATGATACACTCAACGGTTACGTCCCTGCCCACATATCGTATGAAGCAGCGCTTGGCCTCCGCAAATCAGATCCTAAGAAGTATGTGCAACTTGCTCAGGAGTCCATCGTTGAACATGTACAGGCCATGCTGGGCCTACAGAGAAAAGGGGCAATAACGTTCGATTACGGCAATAATATCCGCGGTGAAGCTCTGGCCAACGGCTTGACCAATGCGTTTGATATCCCGGGCTTCGTGCCTGAGTATATTCGACCGCTGTTTTGCGACGGCAAAGGGCCGTTCCGTTGGGCCGCTTTGTCCGGTGAGCCGGAGGATATTTATCGAACCGACCGGGCAATTCTCGAGACGTTTCCGGAGAACAAGCCCCTCTGTCGCTGGATAGAGAAAGCACAGAAGCAGATACACTTCCAGGGGTTGCCGGCGCGGATTTGCTGGCTCGGTTACGGTGAGCGGGCAAAGATGGGGAAGATATTCAACGATCTTGTCGCGCGGGGCGAAGTGAAAGCACCGATTGTTATCGGCCGCGATCATCTGGACTGTGGCTCCGTTGCTTCTCCGAACCGCGAGACCGAGAAGATGAAAGACGGTAGTGATGCCATTGCCGATTGGCCCATCCTGAATGCTTTGCTCAATGCCGTCGGTGGAGCAAGCTGGGTAAGTGTGCATCACGGTGGCGGCGTAGGCATGGGGCTTTCGATTCACGCGGGCATGGTTGTCGTCGCCGATGGCACCAAAGAAGCAGAGGCAAGATTGCAGCGTGTGCTGACATATGATCCTGGAATGGGAATTATCCGTCATGCGGATGCAGGATATGAACGAGCGATTGAAAATGCGAAGAGTCAGGGTGTGAACGTGCCGATGATGAAATGATCCACGAAGGACACGAAGAAGCACGAAGGTGTAGAATAACGATATGTCGACCACGAACACTTCAGATGTTCATTTACTGTTTAAGGAAGAAGTGTTTAGTCTGATCGGGGCGGCAATTGACGTGCATAGAGAACTCGGCACAGGATTTCTGGAAGCTGTCTATCACGAAGCACTTGAGATCGAATTACGTTCACGGAACATTCCATATGAATCTCAGAAGTGCCTACCGATCTCTTATAAAGGGACTCGACTGCGTAAGGAGTATGTCGCTGACTTCCTTATCTTTGATAAGATAATTGTTGAACTGAAGGCGCTCGACCGACTATCAGGCATTGAAGAAGCTCAGATATTAAATTATCTCAAAGCATCAGGCTTGAAGGTTGGGGTACTCATCAACTTTGGATCAGTGGGGAAACTCGAATGGAAACGTTTCATCAAATAATCCCATTTGTCTTTGTGTCCCTTCGTGTCCTTCGTGGAAAAGCTCATGTCGAGTGACAATGTTGGGCTATGCCGTCTGTGCCGGTATGTAGATACTATCATGAGTCCCAGAGGAAGTACATTCTATCTATGTACTCTCTCCCAAACGGACACACGCTTCCCCAGGTATCCCCGTCTACCGATGCTGGAGTGTCCGGGTTTTGAACGACAGAATACAATCGAAAGCAAATGAAACCACTCGCCAGGGTCGGAACATATCTCAAGAAGGAAGCCGGGGAAATCCAATCCTCGGTACAAGGCGTCGTCTCCGACGCGAAGCAATCGTGGCAACGGCAGTCGGCAGATACGGTTGGTAAGCGACTCAATAGTCCGCCGTTCATTGATCCGATCAAGCTTAGAAGGATCATCCTCACTATCATCAAGGTGCTTATTGCGTTGGAAATTATCGGTGCGATTGCAGAGGGGGCAAGCACTGACAATTGGTCTCGCTTCGGATTTGATCTGATCATAGCCGGTATTCTCTATTTCATGTGGGAGAGGATAACGGTGATCGCAAAGCAAAAGAAGGAGGCGTATCGACGTAAAATGGAATCCCCCAGCAGCCAGACGAAGCTCTGGGACGCGTTCGTCTTTTCCCTCCTCTGGACTGATGAGATTTATGCTGACTTTCCCGATGACAGAAAGCGCCTTGTTGCGATAAGCTACACGCTCATAACTCTTGGCCTCATTGTGGCCTATCTTGAGATAGGCACTGGTTTGATGGCACTGATTGTCGCCGGTTGTCTGGTACTCGGTGCAGTCAATCTGCTCAGTTGGGTGGTGTCGCGGGAACGAGGCGAGCGCGAGACTCTGCAAACAGAACTCAAGCTCGCCCACGATGTGCAGGTCTCTTTGATGCCGGCGCACTGTCCCCCGGTCTCCGGTTTTGATATTGCAGGAAAGTCGCTTCCAGCGAAGGTGGTGGGCGGCGATCATTTCGACTTCTCCCACCTTGGTGGTGGAACTACAGACTTCGGCATCAGTATCTTTGACGTTTCGGGAAAAGGGATGCATGCGGCAATGTCGGCGGTGTTCACAACAGGTGCATTTGTCAGTGAATCCCGACAAGCATCCTCGCCTGCAGAAATCCTCACCCGCTTGAACAAATCCGTGTACAAGTATTCACGCCGCGGCCATTTTGTGACGTTCCTCCTCGGACTGATTGATGTAGCCCCAAAGTCGTTCACGTTTGCAAATGCTGGACAGATTAAACCTCTGCTCTGTCGAGACGGCACAGTTGAGTGGCTCAATGCCAACGGCGCAACATTCCCTCTGGGGATGACTGAAGACGCGACGTATCAGGAACGTTCAATACAACTCACTCCGGGGAGTATCTTGCTCCTTATGACGGATGGATTCACTGAGGCGATGAATATCAGAGATGAGCAATACGGATCCGAACGTCTCGATCAATTTGTAAAACAACTTGCGGCCTCGACTCTTTCGGCTGGCCAGATACTTGAAGCAATCACGAAGGAAGTGCAGGCATTCGTTGGTCAAGCTGAACAACACGACGATATGACGATGGTGGTGGTAAAAGTGGAGTAATGGAATGAATTGGGGCAATAGAGAATTGGAAAGATGGAGTGATGGGATACTATGTGTGATGTCCGTGTGTGTGTTCCTTTCTTCTTATGCGGTCTCTGCACAGACCAACTCGAACTTTGATGTCAGACTCTCGCTCAACATGGAGTCGGCAGAAAAGACTGTGGAGTTGTATGAAGGACGTTCAGGAAGACCGGAGGATGTGGCGACGCTCAGAGGCAGCATGGTCGCGTTGGCAACGGCGGAACTTCTGGCACAGAAGACGTTCGGCATTGATCATCTGATCGAGAATCTCACGGATGCGAAGTTTGGTCAACGCTCCGAAGGAGATGTCTACGGAATGGGCGAGGCAAGAATCCAGGCACCTGCGATGAGGGAATTGTTGGATGAAATCAAGCGCCGGAATTTCGGACGTCGTGTTGTGGGGACGGTGGAGCAGTTGTTTCCCGTCGATACTGAAATCTCCACGTCGATTCCGGTCTTCTTTGTTGCGTTTGGTCACGCCAACATTGACGCGTTCGTTCGTCGTGTTGTCTGGCGCGGAGACGTACCAGTCTTTGTTGGTGAAGGGGAAGGTGAACTGACCATCGTGGTGAATCTCGGCAAGGCAGTTCACTATGGCAGAAACCTCGAAGAGAGGTTCGTTGGGACGCTTGCGGTTGTTGCGCACGAGGTGTTTCATGCCGCATTCGGTGTGTTGCAGGACTCATCCCCGGTCTGGAAAAAGTACTATGCCACGCACGACACGTATCTGGACCGGCTTCTCGAACTCACACACAATGAAGGCATCGCGCATTATCTTTCATTCGAGCAGCGTTCGCGTGGATATCTTCCCCAGGATTGGGATCAACGTATCAATTCCTCTTTCGAGGAATTCAACAAGAATGCGTCCGAGTTGCTTTCTGCCCGAACATCCCCGCGACGCGCTGGTGAGATCATCCGTGCATCCAACACATCTGAGTACTGGGAAAGTTACGGTGCCATTACCGGGTTGTTTGTAGCCCGACAAATCGATCTGACACTGGGACGCCAGGCCCTTGCCGCGTCTACAGCGCTTGGACCCGGAGAATTCTTCGGCAAGTATATCGAATTGACACAATCCAATAACGGCCTTCCAAAGCTCTCACCAGTGATTGTACAGCGGCTAAAAGCGTCCCCGTAAGCGGTTCATCTGTTTGCTGTTGCCACCCTTTTTCGTATCTTTCTATCGTGTTTCATCGACCCCGAACCTGAGGTTCGGGCATTCACTCCCGTTGATTAAGGCGCGTTGAACCTATTCATCAAGAACATTTCCCAGCTCGTCACAGTTGCATCTGGCGGTCAGCGTGTCAAAACCGGTAATGCAATGCGCGATGTTGGCGTGATCAGGAATGCCGGTGTATTATGTACCGGAGGGAAAATTACCTGGGTCGGCGAAATGAGCGCATTCCCCCAATCGCTTGCTGGGAATACTCCAGAACTGGATGCAACGGGCAAGGTGGTTTTTCCGGGGTTCGTGGATTCACACACGCATATGATGTTTGCCGGAAACCGCGCTCATGAGTTTGCACTGAGGACAACAGGAGCGACATATCAGCAAATAGCAGATCAGGGTGGAGGCATCCTCAACACCATCACGCATGTCCGGACAGCAACAAAGAGGGAGCTCAAACGCTCCACCGCACGGTACCTCACCGAGATGATGAAACATGGAACGACAACGGTTGAAATCAAGTCGGGGTACGGGCTGACCATGGACGCCGAGATCAAAATGCTTGAGGCGATCAACGAACTCAAGACCGAAGAAATGATGACCGTGGTGCCGACATTTATCGGGGCGCATGCAGTTCCGCCGGAGTACAAGCAGAACAAGGCGGAGTATGTCCGACTTGTGGTCGAACAAATGATTCCTTATGTCGGACGCAAAGGGCTCGCCACGTTCAGCGACGTGTTCTGCGAAAAAGGATATTTTGAGATTGAAGACACGGAGCGCATTGCGATTGCTTCGAAGCAGAACGGTATGGCCGTCAAGCTTCATGCCGAGGAACTCTCCTCGCTTGGAGGTGCTGAACTCGCAGCGCGCCTTGAGGCGACCTCGGCAGACCACCTTGAGCATGTAACACCCGAGGGCATTGCCGCGCTCAGGAAGGCGGGCGTTGTGGCAACATTGCTTCCCGGTGTCTCGTTTTTCCTGAACCACGGCTATGCTCCGGCCCGCGCACTGATTGACGGGGGCGCGCCAGTCGCTATTGCAAGCGATTTCAATCCGGGTTCGTGTATGTCGTTTTCTATGCCGTTGATGATGACCATTGCTTGCACACAAATGCGTATGACCCCGGAAGAGGCAATCACGGCCTCCACGTTGAATGCCGCCGCGGCGCTGAATCTATCCGCTACGACAGGAAGTATTGAAGTCGGGAAAAATGCTGATCTGGCAATTGCGGACATCCCTGACTATACCTTCCTTGCATATCATTTTGGGATGAATCATGTAGTCACGGTGGTCAAGAACGGCACCATTCTCGAACTGTAAACCATAACGGAATTGTTATGCCACGCATAGTTGAATGTGTCCCCAATTTCAGCGAAGGACAGAACATCAAGATCATCAATGCGATTGGTGGGGCAATCAGTTCCGTTGCCGGGGTGAAGTTCATAAGTGCTGAACCCGACAAGGATTACAATCGTACCGTTGTCACGTTCATTGGCGAGCCGGATGCTGTTGTTGATGCAGCGTTTGCAGCGACACGGAAGGCAGCGGAGTTGATTGACATGACAACCCAGAAGGGGAAGCACCCGCGCCTCGGTGCCACCGATGTCGTACCCTTCGTCCCGATCTCCGGTGTAACGATGGAAGAATGTGTTCAACTTGCTCATCGTTTCGGAAAGCGGGTGGGGGAAGAACTGAAGATTCCGGTCTATTTGTATGAAGAAGCAGCGACGCGACCGGAACGCCGCAACCTTTCCACAATCCGCAAAGGCGAATACGAGGGCCTTGCAGCGAAACTTCAGGACCCGGTGTGGGTTCCGGATTATGGAGCGGCCGCATTCAATGCGAAATCAGGCGCAACGGTGACGGGTGCGAGAATGTTCCTCATCGCGTATAATGTTAACCTGGATACTGCTGATGCAGAGATCGCACAAGAGATTGCGTTGACGATTCGTGAAAGCGGACGTGTGAAAAAGGATGATGCGGGCAATCCAATTGTGGATGCTCAGGGAAGGAAAGTGAGCATTCCCGGAACACTCAAAGCCATCAAGGCCATGGGAGTACCCCTCGAGGCGCATAACATCGCTCAGGTGTCGGTGAATGTCGTGAATTATCACATCACACCTCCGCATATTGTCTTTGAAGAAGTGAAGAAACACGCTGCCAAACTTGGTGTGAAGGTTACCGGAAGCGAAATAGTCGGGCTAACACCGATGGAAGCTCTGGTGATTGCAGGAAGACACTATACCCCGCAGGCGTCAAGTGATGACGAGTGTATCACGAGTGCAAACGCTCATCTCGGACTGAGCCAATTGGAGCAGTTCGATCCGAAGAAGAAAATCATCGAATACCAATTGTAGGAATTGCCATGCTTGTGAACAAAACAGTGACATCGTTTCTCAATGAACTTGCCTCTCATTCGCCGGCACCGGGTGGCGGAAGCGTTGCCGCCCTTTCCGGTGCCCTTGGTGCCGCCCTGACCTCAATGGTCTGCAACCTTACCATCGGCAAGAAAAAATACGCCGATGTTGAGGGAGACATGAAAAAAGTACTCGCACAATCGGAGTCTCTCCGTGCGAAGTTCACATCGCTGGTCGACAAGGATACCGATGCATTCAACAAAGTGATGGAGGCCTACGGTCTGCCCAAGGACAATGAGTCGCAGAAAGCGCTACGTTCGGCGGCCATCCGCGAGGCAACCAAGGAAGCAACGCTGATTCCTTTGGAAGTGATGAAGCACTGCATCGACGCCATGGCACTGGTGCAGGAAGTGACCGCCAACGGGAATGCCAATTCGGTCAGTGACGCGGGAGTCAGTGCGCTGATGTTGCATGCTGCTTGCGAAGGTGCTGCACTCAACGTGCAAATCAATCTCAACGGTCTCAACGATGCTGAATTTGTCGGTTGGAAATCAGAGGAAGTGGAATCGCTGCTCAAAACCAGCAAGATGATGCTGGAGGAAACAATGGAGGTGGTGGGAGAGAAGACAAAGAAGGAGTAACGTTAACGCACTTTCCCGTCAGGTCTCATCCTGGGCGGGTCAACAGCCGACTGTGACACTTTGTTTAATGCGATCATCCCACCCCTGATTTCCATGTGCCGTTTATGGTGCAGTACCTCATCCGAGAAGAATTCCCGTGCGTGTTTTCGTGGAACGAGCGCCGCACCGCGATTGGCTATCATCTTGACGGTATCAAGAATTTTCCGCTTTATTGATGTCTTGTCGTTGCCAACAATTCCCACCACCTCAAACTCAGGGTAGTTGCTAACAATAAATCGCATCGCCCTCCGGATTTCCGGCCATCCGCAATCATCGAAGACAATATAGCCGCCAACTCTGACCATTTTGCTCAGGTAGAGGAAGTTCATGATGGTAAGATCGAACACATGGCCGCCGTCAACAAATGCAAGATCAAACGACCTTCCCCCGGCCATGAGCTCGGGTAACGCAATCTCTGAGGGTTTTTCAATGAACTCATAGAATCCAAAACCGGCGCGATCGAGATTTGCTATTCCAACGCCATGCCAATAAGATGATTGATAGGGATCAAGAATGACGTGATGAGGTTGCGCTTTCGTCGACAGTGCGTCGCAGATGTGCAGGGAGGAAATACCGAACGCGCACCCGACCTCAATGGTCTTCTCGATGTTCTTTGTTCGGATGAGGTTCCACAGGAAATCCCCCTCCTCCTGAGAAATCTCGCCTCGCAGTGCGTAGGAATTGCCGGTTTTATCTAGGACAGTTTTGGAAGAGACGATCTGTGTGAGTAAAGGGTGAACCATTGCAGATCCCGTCGGGATGCTGAATGAGATCTTTGTTGATTCAAGAAACGTAAGCGGGAATACATAATCAACAGTGAACGGCTATGTGGTTCGAAGAGTGATCCCCGTTGCTATAATAGCTGCTGTTTCTGTGCGCAAACGCCGCTTTCCCAAACTTACCGGCTGGAATCCCGTGCCCATGGCGGCCTGAATTTCGTCCTCTGAAAATCCTCCTTCAGGCCCAATACAGATGAATACTTCACGAGCCAGGGGATTGGTCACATCGAACAAATACGGTGTGCTGATTGCTTCGTGTGGAATGAGTCTGAGTGTGTCCGCTGGGGCAGATCGCAATACATCGTCAAGTGTTGTCAGTGAATCGATCGTGGGGAGGACACACCGACCGGATTGTTTCATTGCGGCAAAGGCCAGTTTCTGCCATCGTTCTGTACGCGCATGGTGAGGAATGGTGCGTTGCGTGATGATTGGGATAATCCGGTTGACGCCGAGTTCAGTGCATTTCTCCACAAGAAAATCATAGTTGGATGCATTCTTGAGGACCGCAACGGCAAGTGTAAGATTGATCTCCGGTTCATGTAGTCGCCAGTGATGCTTATGTATGTCGCAGGAGGCAGAGTGTTTGTCGATGGTGATAATGAGTACGTCGTAAGCGTTGCCCCTGCCATCCACCACCGTGGTTGTGTCTCCAACCTTTCTTCGCATCACCTGCGTCAGGTGGGAGAATTCATCATCCACGATATCAAGAGTTGATCCGGAAATATGGTCAGGGGGTGTATAGAAATACTCCATTGCTAGAATGCCCCGCGCAGGTCAAGGACAAACTGCCCTTTGCGATACTCGTTGAACGCATAGTGCGTCCGAATGACAACGCTATAGGGAAGTAGGAAGTCGAGGCCGCCACCGTACCCCGAGTGGAATGACCCGATCTGAATGTGCTCTCCGCGAAACCACGTTGATCCGGTTTCACCGAAGATTGCCAGACTGATACCGAACCTCCAGACAGAGAATTGCTCGGGGACCGGAAGTGCGGTAAAGCGAATCGTCTGCGGCTTCACGAGAGGATAACGCAATTCAATTGAGGCGCCGAGCATATTCTCTCCCTCGAACACCGTGTTGTAATATCCGCGAATACGTTCCGCGTATCCGAAGTAAAGGAGGTGATATGTGGGAACATCGCCGCCGGAGGTTATTGCACCATGGAAGCGGGTGGCAAACGTCAGGTCAAGAGGCAGAGGTGTATAGGTGCGAAGATCCGCACTCAGGCGCGCAAAATCGAGATCGGATGTTCCAAATCCATACTTGCGCGCGTTTACTGAAAAGGAACGGCCTTTGGACGGGTACTCGCGCAAATCCCTGGAATCGTACGAATATGTAACCTGGGCGAGGATATAGGAATCCTTCCCCGTTGGCGAGATGGTCCGTCCCGGACGGTAGTCATCGATGTGGACCACCTGATACCCCACATTGAGGCCGGCGGTTTCATATAGCGAAAACCGTCTGCCCAGCGTCGCATTGATATCATAATGAAGCTCGTCGAAATCTCCCGTGACGGCTGAAGCGGTCTTGCTCTTGTTCCGAATGCGGGAATATGATATAGCTCCGGCAAAGTAGAGACTGAATTCCCGATCCAGTTGCGGGTCGGAAAAGAACATATCGAACGATGGATTACTTCCCAGAACAACCGACCCGAAGAGTCTTTGGTTTCTTCCGCCGACATTATTATGCAGCAATCCCGCCCCGAAATACGGACGCTTTGGATCTCCGTCGCGAAAACCGAAAAGTGGTACGGGAATCAAATACCAGCGCTCGTGGACTTCGACGTAGAGAAAGCGCAGTCCCTGCAGACTGTCGTAGTAGATTTCCACGCTATTAAACAGCTTGAGACTGTATATTCTATTCTTGTCAAATTCCATCGCCTCCCATGTGACAAGATCGCCGGCCCGGAGCGTCATCTCATCAGAAATAACGTATGACTTGGTCTTCTCGTTGCCTGCGATGATGACAGTATCGATAATGCCGAGAGGAAAGGAAAAAGCCCGGAGGGAATCAGGCCCTTGTGAATGAAGAGCGGTTGGAAAACAAAGAAAAACAAATGTGCAGGCGGCAAACTTCAACAACGGCATTGTTCCTCAAGTGAAGAAAACAGGGCGACCGGCAGACAGCGGAACGGTCAACGCACTGGTTCTCCGGTTTCTTCTGCATACGATTCAATCGGAGGACAGACACACATGATATTACGGTCGCCGAACGAGTTGTTGATGCGCCCGACACTCGGCCAGAATTTATGATGACGAAGATATGGAAGCGGGTAGACGGCTTCGTACCGGGTGTAGGGATGGTCCCAAATTTCACTCAATGCGGAATGAGCAGTATGCGGGGCGTTCTTGAGGACGTTGTTTGTTTTCTCTGACTTGCCATCCATGATGTTCTGAATCTCGCCACGGATCGCAATGAGCGCATCTGCAAATCGATCCAGCTCCGCTTTTGACTCACTTTCCGTGGGCTCGATCATCAGGGTTCCGGCAACAGGGAAAGAGACAGTCGGAGCGTGGAAACCATAGTCCATTAATCGTTTGGCAACATCTTCGGCCTCAATGCCGGTACTCTCTTTGAATCCCCGCAAGTCAATGATAAACTCATGGGCGCAACGTCCATTCTTTCCAACATACAGTACGGGATAGTGCCTATCAAGACGGTTCTTCAGGTAATTCGCATTCAGGATCGCAGTCCGGGTGGAATCTGTCACCCCCCGCGCCCCCAACATCTTGATATATCCATAGGAGATCAGAAGAATACTTGCACTACCCCATGGGGCAGACGCCACTGCGGTAATGGCCTTCTCGCCGCCTGTCTTGATCACAGGATGTCCGGGAAGAAACGGCGCAAGGTGTTTCGCAACGCAGATGGGGCCCATTCCGGGTCCGCCTCCACCATGCGGTATACTGAAAGTCTTGTGCAAGTTGATATGACACACGTCCGCACCAATGGCGGCGGGACTTGTCAAGCCCACTTGCGCATTGAGGTTTGCGCCGTCCATATAGACCTGTCCACCATGTTGATGGATGATGGCGCAGATTTCTTGAATTGTCTCTTCAAAGATTCCGTGAGTGGACGGATACGTGACCATCAAAGCAGCGAGGTGATCCTTGTGGGCCTGTGCCTGCTTTCGCAGGTCCGCCACATCAATATTGCCATGTTCATCGGATCGTACTACAACCACCTTCATTCCAGCCATCACAGCACTCGCCGGATTTGTGCCATGAGCCGAGGAGGGAATGAGAGCGATATTCCGCTGGTGATCGTCTCGGGATTCGTGGTAGGCCCGAATAACCATCAGGCCTGCATACTCGCCCTGTGCGCCTGAATTCGGTTGCAACGATGTTGCTGCAAATCCGGTAATGACGCACAGCGCCGATTCCAATTCACGGAACACCTCCTGATAACCGGGAACCTGTTCAACAGGAACAAAAGGGTGTACCGAGGAAAACTCCCTCCAGCTGATTGGCATCAACTCGGACGCGGCGTTCAGTTTCATGGTGCATGAACCAAGCGCGATCATCGAATGCGTGAGCGAAAGGTCTTTGTTTTCCAGTCGCTTGATGTATCGCATCATCTCTGTTTCGGAATGATAGGTGTTAAAGACCGGGTGGGTCAAATACCCGCTTGTACGTCCCAACGATGGCCGACTTCCGTGGTGCTCTCCATTAGACGGCGGTGTTGCCCCAACAGCTTTCGCCAGAACATGAATAATTGCCTGAATATCACCTTGGGACGTTGTTTCATTCACACTGATACCGATGTGCCGGTCGTCGATGTACCGGAAGTTGATGAGTGCTTCTTCTGCAATTTTCCTGATGGCTTTTGAAGGAACGGGAGTTTCGATCCGCAGCGTGTCAAAAAAGACGGAGTTTGTCTGGCGGTAACCGATGGTTTCCAATTGTACGGAAAGAGTGTGTGCCCGGTCGTGTACACGTTCAGCAATTTGTTTTATGCCGCGTGGTCCATGGTATACAGCATACATGCCCGCCATGATTGCGAGCAGGGCCTGTGCAGTGCAGATATTCGATGTTGCCTTCTCGCGGCGGATATGCTGCTCGCGCGTCTGCAGAGTCATGCGGAATGCCGTCCCTCCCTGGGCGTCAATCGAAACGCCGATGATTCTCCCCGGCATATAACGCACAAACTCTGCTCGCGTTGCAAAGAATGCCGCGTGAGGGCCGCCATAGCCGAGAGGAACGCCGAATCGTTGTGCGGATCCTAGAGCAATATCGGCACCCAGTTCACCCGGCGGTTGCAGCAAAGCAAGAGCGAGCAGATCTGTCGCCATGGCAATGAGCAGTCCATTTGCATGGGCTGTTTCGATGAATGATCGATAGTCGTGTACAGCGCCATCGTGTGCCGGGTACTGCAATAATGCGCCGAAAAAGTCTTGTCCCAGCACGGCTGATGCATGGTTGCCGACAACAATCTTCATTCCGAGCGGCGTTGCCCGCGTACGCAGCACGTCAATGGTGGAAGGAAGACATGTGTCTGAAACAAAAAACTTGTCCGCATGCTGCTTGCCGTCGTTCTTTGAGACAATCCCATGCATCATTGTCATTGCTTCAGCCGCGGCAGTTCCTTCGTCAAGAAGAGAGGCGTTTGCCACGTCAAGTTTTGTCAAATCCGTGATCATCGTTTGGAAATTCAGGAGTGCTTCGAGCCGCCCTTGGGCAATCTCTGCCTGGTATGGAGTGTACTGGGTATACCATCCGGGATTCTCAAGAATGTTACGCTGGATGACGGGTGGGGTGATGCAGTCATGAAATCCCAAGCCGATGTACGTGGCAAACAGCCGGTTTTTTGCGGCGATGCCACGCAATTGCTTCAAGTAGTCATACTCGCTTATGGCAGCATTGAGTGCAAGCTCAGTATTCAGTCGAATTGCCGCTGGCACAGTCTGGTCAATCAACTCATCGAGCGATGCCAGGCCCAGAGCAGCGACCATCTGTTGTTGTTCTTCGGGTTCGGGACCGATGTGTCGTGACTGAAACTGCTCTTCGTGCATGAACAAAGTCTCTCTTCCTCAGTTAAGTGGTTGTACGTTCAAGGTGTTCAAGCGCCTGACTCGCTGCTGCCTGTTCGGCTTCTTTCTTGTTTTTGCCCGCTCCGGAGCCCCTGTGCTCATTATTCAACAGGACGTCGACCGTGAAAGTTCGGTCGTGGTCCGGCCCCTCTTCTTTGATAATCACATAGCGGGGAATGCCCAGGCCATGTGATTGTGCGTATTCCAACAACATGCTTTTGTAGTTCTCGTCTTTTGTGATAACAGAGCCGGTCTTCAGTGCAGCATGCACCTGTCGTTCCACAAACTTACGGGCGGCGTCATATCCGCCATCAAGATAAATTGCTGCAATAACCGCTTCATAGGTGTCTGCGATTATCGTTTCTGATCCTTTGCCGATGGATTGGGCCGCACTATTGCTCATCAGAATGAAGTCCGACAATTTGATATCTTTTGCATATGCGGCCAATGCCTTTCTGTTGACGAGCCTCGATCGGACCTTGGTGAGTTCTCCTTCTTCAGCATCCGGGTAGTTATGGTAGAGATACTCCGCCACGATAAGATTGAGGATGGAATCGCCCAGAAACTCCAGGCGTTCATTGGAACGGATCGGGCGATTTACGCGCGTCAGAAATGATCTGTGCAGAAGTGCTTGCACGAATACTTCCTGATTCCTGATCGGATAGCCAATCAGACGTTGGAACTTCTTCGTATTGCTGCGGAGGAGATCTTTCTGTGCTTCTTCCTGATCCTCAGAACGGGCGCTCTGAGGCGTTCCCGAGAGCTTCTCAAGAAGCTCCTTCACCCAACCCATGCATGTCTCACGTTGTGGAGTACTTCTTCACGAGTATCGTTGCGTTGTGTCCACCGAACCCGAACGTATTGCTCAATGCGTAATTGACCACGCGGTGTTGCGCAGTGTTGGGGGTATAGTTAAGATCGCACTGCGGATCGGGGAACTCGTAATTGATGGTTGGGGGGATTGTATCATGCACACATGCCAGGATCGCGGCAATCGCTTCTACGCCCCCCGCAGCGCCGAGCAAGTGCCCCGTCATGGATTTCGTGGAGCTGATATTCATCTTCTTTGCGTGCTCGCCAAAGGTGGTCTTGATTGCGAGTGTTTCACTAATATCGCCGAGTGGAGTTGAAGTGCCATGAACATTCACGTAGTCTACTTGCTCGGGCTGGATTCCCGCATCGCGGAGAGAGCGCTGCATGGATCGTACGGCGCCTTCTCCCCCTTGCGGGGGTGCCGTAATATGGTGTGCATCCGCGGTGAACCCGATACCGACGATTTCCGCATAAATACGAGCCCCGCGCTTCGTTGCATGCTCAAGTTCTTCAATGACCAGAGTTCCTGCTCCTTCTCCCATCACAAACCCGTCGCGCTGCGCATCGAAAGGTCGGCTTGCTCTTTCCGGTGCATCGTTGCGCGTTGACATTGCCTTCATTGCATTGAAGCCGCCCATTCCCATCGGTGTGATCGGTGCCTCGGATCCACCACATACCATGACATCAGCGTCGCCGTACTGGACGATGCGAAATGCATCACCAATGGCGTGAGATGCCGTTGCACATGCTGAAACGGTTGCGTAGTTCGGTCCTTTGAGTCCGTGCCTGATGGAAATGTATCCGGCTGCAATATCCGGGATGAGCATCGGAATGAAGAAGGGACTGATGCGCCCGGGTCCCCCGCCCATATAGTTCTGGAACTGGGTATCGTATGTGGTCATACCACCAATGCCGGAACCGTATACGACACCGAGGCGGTCTGGATCCAACTCCTTGACCGACAAGCCGGAGTCCTTCATCGCCATATCGGAAGAGATCACCGCAAACTGAGCGAATGGGTCCATACGCTGGGCGGACTTCCGATCCATGTAGTCGGTGGCGGTGAATCCTTTGAGTTGACACGCAAAACGAGTGTCATAGGCCGCTGCATCGAAATACGTTACCGGGCCGGCCCCGCTTTTTCCGGCGACAAGGTTCTTCCAGAACTCTTCGATGCCCAGACCGACAGGCGTCAACGCACCTAATCCTGTAACCACGACTCTTCGTTTACTCATAGAACTGCTCAGGCTTCGCCTCCGTCAAACAAACTGAAGGAATTGGAATTATGCGCTTTTGGATGTGATATACTTGATGGCGTCACCAACCGTGGTGATCTTCTCGGCATCCTCATCGGGAATCTGGAGATTGAATGCTTTTTCAAACTCCATCACAAGTTCGACGGTATCAAGAGAGTCTGCGCCGAGGTCGTTAGTGAATGAAGCTTCGGGTGTAATCTGTCCATCATCAACACCGAGCTTGTTGATAATAATTTCTTTCACTTTGGCACCAATATCCATGGTGATAGCCTCCTGTAGGATTATGAAAGTATGAATCAGTTGTTCTATTTACATTGTCATTCCACCGTCCACACACAAGACCTGGCCGGTGATATAGTCTGCCTCTGCTGAAGCAAGAAATCTCACCACGCCGGCGATTTCAGACGGTTGCGCAGTGCGCTTCAAAGGAATATATTCGGTTAATGCTTTTCGTTGTTCTTCATTCAACTTGGCGGTCATATCGGTTTCAACGTATCCCGGAGCAACCGCGTTGACCTGAATATTGCGAGAACCAAGCTCTTTTGCAACTGATTTCGTAAACCCGATGATGCCGGCCTTTGATGCCGCATAGTTTGCCTGTCCGGCATTTCCCGTTACACCCACTACGGACGTGATGTTGATGATCTTTCCGGATCGTTGCCCCATCATTGGCCGGCATGCCGCTTTGGTGAAATTGTAGACACTCTTGAGGTTACTTGCTATGACTATGTCCCAGTCTTCTTCGCTCATACGCATGAGCAAACCATCCTTGGTAACCCCCGCGTTGTTGACTAGAATATCCAAACGGCCGAGTTCCTTTACCACGGTATCCACTGCCTGCGCAGCTGCCGTCGTTAACGTAGCATCAGACTGGATGCCGATGACGTTGCTTCCCAGTGCTTTCAGTTCACCCACAAGAGTCTCCGCAGCTGATGCAGAGCTGCGATACGTAAATGCCACTGAAGCGCCGGCCTGAGCAAGGGCAACCACGATAGCGCGTCCGATTCCCTTGCCACCGCCTGTAACGAGGGCTGTCTTCCCTGCAAGCCCGCTCATTGTTCGATCCTTGCTATTGCTGCCGGAATAGTCGCCTGTTTCGCATTGTAGTATTCCTGCATCGCGCGGAATCCGTCTTCACCGAGCAGGTGAACGAGTTCGTCTTTGCATGCCTCGAACAGCGGCACGTCAAAATTCGTGCTTACAGAACAGCAAGTGGCGTCGTCCTGAAGGAGATCGTCAAACCCGATAACCTTGTTGGTAATTTCAACGGGGAAGAGGATGCAGAACAGCGGCTTGAGGCTCCACCTTCCCATGCCTTCCGTTGTTGTCGCCAATTGAATCGAGCACCTGCCCATGGTATCTAGGAACACACATTTGTTGTTGTGAACCGTGGTGCCGACAGCACGACCTGACGGGAAATCCGCATCGTCAAATTCATGATCATCAAACCACTGGGAGTCATCGGTTACCTGTGTTTCATCCATATACTTCTTGATCATTTCCTTATGGCCGAGAATCTTCTCCCGTTCGGTAACATCGGCATAAACGCCGCCGGAGCAACAGATCGAAGTACAGGTGCACGGCCCCGCCCCCGGGGCATATCCTTTTGAGAACAGCTCGGGAGAAATCGAGAAGCCTTTTACTTCCAATAACGGTTCATTGTCAGCCACAACACTCCTAAGCCGGTTGAAGATCGGTAAATTTGTCGAATCCTGATACTGCTACTTCCGGCACTGTGCGCTTCACAAGACCCTGAAGCACTTTTCCGGGACCAATTTCATAAAATTGCGTGCATCCATCGCGTACCATATTCTTTACTGTTTCTTCCCATCGAACAGGACATGTTAATTGTTGATGAAGAAGGTCTCGTATCTCTGACGCTTTCGTCACCGGTTCGGCTGTGACGTTTGCATAGACGGGAATCCGGGCATCCTGAATGAACGTCTCATCGAGTTTTCTTCGCAGACCGTCTTTGGCGCTTGCCATCAGAGGGGAATGGAATGCCCCGCTCACGACAAGTTCCTTCACGAGCTTGGCACCGCGTTGTTTTGCCAGTTCCATTCCTTTGCGAACGCCTTCTATTGATCCGGAGATGACGATTTGTCCCGGCGAATTGAAGTTGGCCGGTTGGACAATACCGTCCGCTGTTGCTTCCGCACAGACATCCTCAACTGTTGCCGCTTCCAATCCGACAATCGCTGCCATCGTTCCTTTGGATGCCTCCCCCGCCTGCTGCATCAATTCTCCCCTGAGCCGAACGAGGAGAAGACCGTCATCAAACGACAAGGCCCCGGCGGCAACAAGGGCGGAGTATTCGCCCAAAGAGTGACCTGCGACCATGTCCGCTCTGAGATCAACAACGCGTTGTGCAACGACCATGCTGTGAAGAAAGATTGCCGGCTGTGTATTCTTTGTTTGCCGGAGTTCCCCCTCCGGTCCATCGAAACATATCCGGCTGATGGGCGCGTGCAACAGTGCATCTGCATGCCCGAACAAAGCACGCGAGCGTTCATCATTCTCAAAATATTCCTTCCCCATCCCGACATATTGGGATCCCTGTCCGGGAAATATGAACGCTGTTTTCCCCATGGCTATTGTGCATTCTCCGCTGACCATCGTACGAGGGCGGCGCCCCAAGTATACCCAGCGCCAAAGCTTGCCAGAACGATTGTTTGTCCTTTCCGCAGCTTGCCGCTACTCCACCACTCTGAAAGACAAAGAGGAATAGTCGCGGCTGTGGTATTACCGTAACGATCAATATTGATCATGACTTTCGATTTGTCGAGGCCCATGCGTTCCGCGCATGCGTCAATAATTCTGAGATTCGCCTGGTGGGGAACAAGCCAATCCACATCTCTGGCCGTCAGGTTATTGCGTTCCATGATTTCGGCAGAAACATCGGCCATTCCCATCACAGCGACCTTAAACACTGACTTCCCGTCCTGAAAGAGGAAATGCATACCTTTGTCGACCGTCTCATGTGTGGCAGGATTGAGGCTTCCACCACCGAGCATATGAAGGGCCCTGCGTCCGGAACCATCGGCGTAGAGTTTGTGATCAAGGACGCCAACGGAGAGATCAGTGGTGGGTTCCAGCAATACCGCCGCCGCGCCATCACCGAACAGGATACTCGTATTACGATCCTTGTAGTCAGTAATGGAACTCATCTTGTCTGCCCCGACAACGATCACTTTCTTGTATGCCCCATTCTCGACAAACTGACTGGCAATGACAAGGGAGTAAAGAAATCCTGAACATGCCGCAGAAACATCGAACCCCCACGCCTTCTTCGCACCAAGCTTTTCCTGAATAAGACACGCTGTGGATGGAAAGAACATATCCGGAGAAATTGTTCCGACGACGATCAAATCAATCTCGGAAGCATCGATCCCGCGGTTGACAAGACAAGACTGAATTGCCTTGACTGCCATATCTGATGTCGCACCGTTCTCAAGAATACGCCGTTCCGAAATACCTGTTCTTGTCCTGATCCACTCATCGGAGGTATCAACCATTTTTTCGAGATCGGCGTTTGATAGCACCTTGTCGGGAACAAAGTGCCCGACAGCCGTGATAGCAGCCCGGAGTTTCTTTTCTGTCATACAATCCTGCTCTTATGAAGCATACCGTACCATTGCTTCCTGAATGCGCACATTGATCTTGTGTCGGACCATTTCTTCGGCCCTGTAGATCATGTTCTTAATTGCCTTGGGAGTCGAGCCCCCATGTCCGATAATTGACACGCCATTGACGCCGAGGAGTGGTACGCCGCCATGCTCCTGGTAGTCAAGTTCCTTGAGTACACTTCTCATACCCTTGCGCGCAAACAACACCATCATCTTGTTGATAAAACTCTGTTGTGCAAATGAGGTGAATCTGGCTTTGAGAAACCCGGGTATGCTTTCCCCAAACTTCAGGAGAATGTTGCCTACGAATCCGTCACAAACGACAACATCGACTTTGCCGAGAAGAATATCGCGCCCTTCAATATTGCCGACAAAATTGAGTCCGCTCTTTTTTAAGAGTGAAAATGCTTCCAGGCTTGCTTCATTTCCCTTGCTTTCCTCTTCGCCAATACTTAGCATCCCGATGCTGGGGTTGTTCTTCCCGCGCAACGAAGCCATGTAAATTGACCCCATAACGCCGAACTCAAACAGATGCTGTGCGCGACAATCCACGCTGGCTCCGGCATCGAGAAGCAAGCAGGGGTTTGCTGTGGCGGTGGGAATGAGTGCTCCGATGGTAGGCCGACTGATCCCGGCAATTCTCCCCAGGAGAAGAGTTGATGCTGAAAGGACGGCTCCGGTGTTTCCTGCGCTGACAAACGCGTCCACTTTGCCTTCCCGATGAAGGTTCATGCCAACCGTGATGGAAGAATCCTTCTTGGTTTTGAGAGCAGCATTTGGGGTGTCATTCATGGTGATCACCTCGGAGGCATGGGCAATGGTGAACGCTTCATGATGACCGGAGTTACTTCGCATCAAGGACTCGATTCTGTCCTGCTGTCCCACAAGCACAAGTGAAAATCTTCCACGTGTTTCGCGAAGCGCATCAAGCGCACCAGCCACGACATTCTCGGGTGCATGGTCTCCCCCCATAGCGTCCACGGCGATGCGTATGTTATGGGTGTCTGAAGACAAGGGATAATGAATGAAATCCATAAGAGGGTATCGGCCCTCTTATCATCCACCGTTTAGGATGACTTCGGTACTTTGATGGAGCGTCCGTTGTAGTAGCCGCAATTTGGGCAGGCACGGTGAGGAAGCTTTTGCGTGTGGCAATTCGGGCACTCAGCGACTGCCGCCGCGGTGGCTTTGTAGTGCGTCCGTCGCTTCCGTCCACGTGTTTTGGAATGTCTTCGTTTGGGATTTGGCATAACAGAATACTCCTCGGTTCGTAAACTCTACCCGTCAGTTTGTTCTCAGTTTGCGCAATTGCTCCCACCGGGTATCCACGACTTCTTCCTTACAGTCGCATGACGCTTCGTTGAGATTTCTGGCGCAGTGGGGACACAAGCCCGCACAGTTTTCGCGACACAACAGTTTCAAAGGGACAGCCAACAATACTGTTTGTCGGACATCCTCATCTATATCAATAACGGAAAATCCGGGCGAAAGAACTTGCACCTCTGCAGGATCGTACATTTCGTACTCCGCCTGGTCGGTAACGTAGTGCATTTGGTAAGAGGGAGTGAGCGCTGTGTGAAACAGAGACGCACACCGATCGCACGTAAAATCACCCTGTGCCAGAATCTGTGCCTGGAGAAAAAACTGGTTTCCGACTTTCTCAAGGACAGCCCGGACACTTACATCCTTTGCAAACTGGTTTCCCAGTGCCAGACCTTCAGCTCCCACCGTAAACTCATAGTGGTGAACTCCCTCCGAAAGCCCTCCAACTTGAATTCTCATTTCGCTGATGCCCCTACGAGGTTGTATGAAATATCACCAGATGTGGCAAAAAAGACAGCACTTTGAGTCAAATCGGAGAAAAATGTGAAGAAATATATTTAAAATTACCACGAGAGTCAAGCAATGCGGGAGGGTGGTAATGTTACAGGTGCAACATTACCGGAAGGGTCTGAGCGGAAGCTAAAAACCAAGAGAGGCATCCGGCGACGGCGAAATGCCTCTCTTGTCGTTAATCGGCCTATGCTGATTCTTGTTTTTCTGCCATCAACGGTTCGAGAAGTTGACTTTGTACATACTCAACTGTCTCTCCGAGGGCATCCCGGAATTTTTCAAAATCCTCTTTATACAGGAAGATCTTGTGTTTCTCGTAGTCATCATCACCGACACGCTTGCTTTCAGTAATGGTGATATAGAAATCCTTCTCAGACTTCGTGGACTTTACATCAAAGAAGTATGTTCGCTTTCCAGCCCGCACGCGTTTTGTAAAGATCTCATCTTTGTAGCCGTTTGTGTCCAAGGTCTACCCCTCCTTGTGCTTGTATGAGTGATTATCTCGTCTTCTCATGAGTGGCCCCACTGCTTTTGTGTCCGACGTGACTTGATGTACCGGAGACCCGGATCACGTGGGGCATACATCAGCGAACAAACATCCTTCAGTCCATATCCTACCTCCTCACGACGGCTACTTTACCAGTGGCAACTTTGCTGCCGTCTTCCGAATACGCGACCACAATATACACACCCGTTGCAACGTCCTTGCCGGAATCATCCTGACCATCCCAGAAACCTATTCGCCCCCCCGGCGTTGTCAGATTGCGCACGAGGCGCCCGTCAATAGAAAGAACCTTGATACTAGAATTTTCAACAAGACCATCAACCGTCAATAGTGTTGTGTTGGGTACGACAAACGGGTTTGGAGAGAAGACCAACTCGTCAAAGGACGACTTAGGTGCTGCCCCTGTGGTGGTGAGGCTCGCGAGCCCGTTGGTACTCCCAAAATACACTGTGCCGCTCTTGGTGTCAATGGCAATGCTCTTCACATCGTTATCAATGAGCTTTCCACCGGTACTTTCGACGGTGTAAGAGGCGATTTGTTGGGTGCCGTCCTGTGAAAGAAGAATAACCCCTTCGTTCGTTCCAACCCATTTCTGATTTAACGCATCCACGGCAATAGTATTGATGACGAGTCCGTTAAGTGGACGATATGCGGCAATTGCACCGGACCTTGTCGGGCGGTCTGGATCAAGGACGATGGCGATGCCACGGTCTGTGCCGATCCAGACATCATTGTCCCTGTCAACGACAATGGTCTTGATGTCATTGCTGGGGAGGCCGTTCGCTTCGGTGAGATAGTAATCGACAGAATCGTCCAGCGTGCCTCTGTTTCCGAGCGAGAAAACCCCCTTGAACGAACCATCGCGTGAGGCAGCCCAGAGATTCCCGGATGCATCGACTGCAAACGTCCTGTCCACGGGCGTGTTATCGAGCAGGGTGTTCACGCGCGATGAGCCAAGCTTCAAAGGAAGAATGGACCATGAATCATCTGCCTTATGCACTGCAAGGATATTTCTGTCGCTTGCCGAATTAATTGTCATCCACGTGTTGCCTTGCTGGTCACACTGCACACTGCTGATCACGATATAGTCCGGATTTACACTGAGGCCAAGCATTCCAACATTCCTGCCATAGAGGTTCTCTTGACTAATAGCTGCAGCTCCGTGCGGCACTTCGACAACCCCTGATCCCCATGAACTCGCCCAGACTGATCCGCCGCATCCGATTGAGATTCGGAAGTAATCATTGGTCGGCAGTGGGCTGTTTCCGGTAGTGAATGATTTCCATTCCGATCCATCGTACTTGTAAAAGCCGCTGCCGTTGCCAGAATAGCCCGAAGCACCCCAGACGATGCCATCCTGATCCACCGCCACACTTATGAATTGGTTGGACTGTGGTCCGTTGGGAATGAACGATTCCCAAGCAGTACCAAACTGAAGAATTCCCCCGTTCGTTGAACCGATAATCGGTTGATGGGTTGCGTTGATGGCAATGGAAGTGGGGAGGTAGGGAAGGGGCAGACCGAAGGGGACAACATTATTCTGAACATCGATAATCGAAACAGCAAGACTGGAAGTGCATACTGCGAGTCCGGTCTCAAAAGGTGTGCAGCGAATGACATTCTGTCCATCAAGCGATGGAACACCGGTCCAAGGCCCGGTACCATTCCAGTACAATCCCCGCGATGTTCCAGCGTACACTGATCCATTGAAGACAGCGAGCGAGCGCACTTGTCCAAGGGTTGGTTCAACAGTCTGAAGTGACCAGGATTCGGGGGGAAGAAGGTTAGGATTGGCAAGACTTGCTACTGCAACGTAATTGGTGTTTTGTCCTGTGCCTACGGCAACCCAAATGTTCCCGGAATGAAGTATTGCATCATACACCGACACTCTGCTTGTTGCGGGGAGGGTCCCAAATCGTGAGTAGGTATCACCAAACTGGCCACGATCATTATCGTACACGCTTACACCAAAATCAGTGCAGACGAGAACGGTATCACCATACACAACCAGGCGGTGAACGCGTTTGTTGGTCTGTCCTGACAGTTCAATATCAAGAATGTATCGCCAGGTATGTTGTGCAGGGGAATAAATCTGAATGACACCAGTGGAAGTGCCGCTCCAGATATCTCCGCGATGATCAACTGCTATTGCTGTCAGATCAACGTTCCGAAGGCCCTCGGCATTGGTGAAGCGTTGGAATTCGGAGGAACCTTCGCGCCACGCAAACAGACCGCCACTAGTGGCGGCCCAGTAGATGTCACCTGCCCGGACAATGTCACGGACAGCTTTCATGGAGGTATAGTTCCGCCAAGTTCCTACGGCCGCTATTGCCAAATGGGGGACCACCAGCAATATCACACACCACACACTCTTCTTCATCGTCATCCTCGTGATAAGAACCCCCATGCGCAGCCGGGATTCCTGTCAGTTCTTCGTTCGCTTCTTCACTTTGGTGAGTTGATTCCTGATCTGCACGAGTTCGATGGCAGTCATTGCAGCATCCCAGCCCTTGTTGCCTGCCTTGGCTCCGGCCCGTTCGAGTGCCTGGGTAAGATTCTCTGTGGTGAGCACACCAAACGCCGTGGGGACGCCTGTGAGGAAGGGCACCTGTGCCACACCTTTTGTAACCTCTGATGCAATGTAATCGAAGTGCGGTGTTTCGCCGCGAATAACGCATCCAAGACAAATGATTGCATCGTGTTGACCTGTCTGCGCCAGTTGCATTGCGACTTGCGGAATTTCAAACGACCCGGGGCAATGCACCACGGTAACAGCATTCTCGCTTGCTCCGTGTCGGAGCAAACAATCCAATGCACCTTCGAGGAGTTGATTGGTAACCAGATTGTTAAATCGGCTGACCACTATGCCGAACGAACGTCCCTCAGCCGAGAGGTGACCCTGAAGAGTATGTACCATGGGAGTCCTTTGATCGGCGTGCAGTTATTGCAACTGATGCCGCATCATGTCGATGTGTTTTTCGGAAATATAGTACTTGCCAAGAACTTCGAGATCGTTTCGCTTTCCGCCGTGGAAATCCGATCCACCGCTTGCAAGGAGAAAATATTCGCTTACAATACCATTGTAGTACGCGATCCGCTCCGGGGAATGTGAAGGGTGGATCACTTCGATGCCATCAACACCTTCGCGAATAAGTGTAAGAAGCAACTTTTCATCAATGTTGTTGCCGGGATGGGCGACGAAGGAAAGTCCACCCGCATCGGCAATCAACTCGACCGCTTCCCGGGGAGAGATCTGGTACTTCTTCTCGTATGCCGGCCTGCCGTAGCCGATGTACTTCAGGAATGCCTCGTGATACGTTCCGGTTAGCCCTTCTTCGACGAGAGCGTTGGCTATGTGCGGACGGCCAACAGAGCCGGCCCCGGCTTTGTCCATTACCGCCTCCATAGTGAGCGGAATTTTCATATCGTTTAGTTTTTCCACGATACGCTCGGCACGCTTGACGCGCTCGACGCGGAAAAGCGAGAGGTATTCCTGGAGTTTCGGGCTGGTGTGATCGAAGAAATAGCCAAGGATGTGGATGTCTTGATCGCCGACGTTTGCACTGATTTCCATTCCGGGGATCACGTCAACCCCGCATTGTTTACCGACGGCGATGGCCTCGTCGATGCCGCTGGCATTGTCATGGTCTGTGATGCTGATCGTGTTCAGCCCTGCTTCCCCGGTACGTCTGACAAGTGCTTCAATTGACAGCACGCCATCGGAGTACGTGGAATGCATGTGGAGATCCGCTTTACCCTCCATGCACGACCCGCCAGGAACAGGAAACAAACGCTCCCCTACAAATATCTGCTCTTGAACTTTTCATAGTCATTAATGATGAGCTTGCCCCGCTCAAGCTCCAGGTGCCCCTCGCGGATAAACGAATGGATCATGCGTGAGATCGTCTCACGTGATGTTCCGGCCATATTTGCGAGATCTTGCTGAAGCGGCAACTCATCGATCTCAACCCGTCCCTTACGGATCTTGCCGATATCGTCTGCCAACTGGAGAATTACGTTGGCGACACGTCCCGCGGCATCCTTCAGAGAAAGACTTTTTATCTGCGCATCTGCTTTTCGCAGGCGCATAGTCAATTCCTTTAAGAGGGCAATTGCAACAGAGGGAAAGTCGTGGAGAAGTTTCAGGAAGTCACGGCGGTGAATCATGAACAACTCGGACTTCGAGATGGCAACGACGCTCGCGGAGCGGGCAAGTCCGTCGAGAATTGCCATCTCACCGAAAAAATCACTTTCGCCGAGAATGGAGAGGATCACCTCACGGCCATCATCGTCCATTCTGACGATCTTTACTTTGCCGGAAATGATGACGAAGAGTGCCGCTCCGGCCTCCTCCTCCAGGAGAATGATACTGCCTTTCTTGTATTTCTTTCGGACACCGACTTTCGCAATGGTTTCAAGATCCATTGCCTCAAGGTCGCAGAGGATGGGAACATTCCTGAGAAATTCGATTTCTTCTTTGGCGATTGTCGTCAGAGTGACCTCATTGGGTAGTTGTATCGGCTGGAGGCGCAGTCACATTTATGCAAAATACCATCAGAAATATAGTTTCTTGTGTGATGAAAGTCAAGGGAAGGAACGTTCACATGCCAGCCAATTCAGACGACGCTTCAGTCGGCCAGGATGAAGTATGTAAACAGACCAAGACTGACCTGCGTTGCTGCGATACAGAGCGCGGCCGCAGTGTCGAAACGATTCGTGCGGTCAAGCAATGCCGGGTCGCGCGTAAAGCGATATACTGCGTAGTTGTCATCGGCTTTGAGTTTGAAGTGCGCCGCGAGAGCACCCGATATCACCGCCCCTGCCCCGGCAATGTATAACCGGAGTGGCGAGGCGCCTGCATCATTGGAATAATTTATAAGGAGATTTTCCATCGGTGCTACAAGTGGATCGCGCTCGAGCTTCACCGATAGCGCGCCGGTTCCTGCAGAACGGAAATCAATCACCATGCTCTCATACCCCGGTTTTCTCACGTGCAGTATTGCGTCACGGATCGAGCCGGGAGCATCAAATACCAGCGGGGTGGTTCCGAGAAGTGAATCGTCGAGAAAAACTTCCGCGTTGAATGGCTCCGATGTGATGAATGCTCTTGAGGCAAATGTATAATACAGGGTCTCCGGCATTGCTGCGAAGACGCCAATCGTATCTTGGATGTTCTCGCGGAGCCAGCTTTCATATTCGGGGTGAATAAGTGAAAGAGTGTATTGTCCCTCAGCCAGTTCGACCCGGATCGGAGTTGTTCCCTGTTGCACGCCATCAACAAAAACCATGGCACCGTCGGTGTCGGTAACAATTGTGCGCGGATAAATACAACGCTCGTACGTCATAGTCGAATCCTGACCCCGTAGCATTGATGATGCTGTACACAAGAAAAACAGCGTAACGCAAAAGAAGTAGTGTTTCATTTCCTTGCTTCTCCAAAAGCCAGCACGAGCTTTTCGTCCGTTGCGATGAAGATTCTACCCTCGGAAAGTGCAGGTGAGGACTTAATGCGGCCGGGAACGGTTTCCCGCCAAAGAACTGTCCCGGTGGCAACATCAAGGGCAAGGAACTCCTTCTTAAGTGTTCCAACAAATACCGTTTGTCCGGATATCGCTGCGGAAGCATTCACCACTCCGCCAACATCGGTACTCCATGCAACGGTGCCGTCATGCCGGTGAATTGCGATCATCTGTCCGGCGGTTGTACCGAGAATGACACGGTCGTCTATTAATGCAGGAGTGGAATAGACGCTCGCGCCTGTTTCATGCTTCCAGCGTGCAGAGCCATCATGTACATTTACGGCAATAATGGCACCGCCGGTATTTCCAACGAACACAATTCCTTCGGCGATGCACGGGCTTGCCATGATGGCAGATCCCGAGTTCACACTCCATTGGAGCAGTCCCTTTTGCGCGTCGAGCGCATACAGCACGCCGTCATCGGCTCCAAACACCACCACCGCGCCGTCGCTGGACGGCGAGGAACGTATTCCTTTGCGAGTTGTGTTCTTCTCCAATTCAAACTTCCAGAGTTGATCCCCTGATTGGGCATCCACACAAAAGAAAGCTCCGCGCGTATTGCCGATATAAAGTCTGTTATCCAGCAACAGAGGAGAGACTTCTATATCGCCATAGTTTCTTTTCCATATCGCTTTTCCTTCGTTGAGATCAAAGGCAACCAGCGATTCATCGCTATTGGAGATGGGGATATACGCGATACCGGCTTCGTAGACAGGGGTGCCGTTGATTGCATCGCCAATATCAATCCAGCCGACTCTTTTCCCGGTCCGTATGTTGATTGCGTGCAACTCACCGCGAAGATTACCAAGAATCAAAAAACTATCGATAACTATTGGAGAACCGTTTCCCACCCCGCTGGTCACGTCATGCTCCCAGAGTTTAGAAAGGGGAGGAGTAACGGACGAAGTTGCATTACCGGTGCGGGTTGCCGTGCGTGCAAACGTCGGCCAGTCGGTATCATCAACAACGGGTCGTTCCTGCAAGCGCAAACCGCCACAGCCGGAGAACACTGCAAGTATGACAATGAGTCTTCTCAATGCTAGAAATCCCATCCGAAAAACAACTGATGAAACAGTCCGCTTTGCATCGTGTGGAAATTATCCTCGATCCTCTTCCCGACATCATACCGCAGCACAAGGAAGCCCCCGAGATTCATGCGCAGTCCGCCCCCCACGCTTCCCAGGGTCTCGGTATACTCGTCGTCCCACGCGTTTCCGGCATCAAAAAATAGCGCGCCGCGAATCGACCAGAAGCTCAACCCCACGAACGGAAAGCGGATCGCCAACTGGTCGATAAACGGAAAGCGAAGTTCCTGACTTGCCAGCCAGAGTTTTTCCCCGCGAATCGACCAGCGCGGAAAACCGCGCAAGTCCCAACTCCCGCCCATCACAAACCGGCGCGATTCCTTTCCATCATTATAGAAGAGCCATGCACGCGATGCAAATGTGCTGCGTTGCGACAGTCTGAAATAGTGCCGGTAGTCGATAATGGCCGTGTAGTAATTGACATTGGAGTATTGAATGTCAGAAGTAAAGGCAAGGGTCAGGTTGAACCTGCTGCCATCCAGTGGTCCGCTTGGTCCCCACAAGGAGTTGTCATGAGTGAATGAAACCGAATTCGAGAGGAGCAGTGCCTTCCTGTCCTCAATGATGATGTCAACATCCTTGTTGGAATTGCTCAAGCTCACCGCGGTTTCGATCCGCTGGAATTTTGTGAGTGGATAACTCAATGCGAAGTATCCGCCAAATACGCGCTCAAAATAAAATTCGTCCTTGTCTGTCAGATCGTAACGCCTGCCACTGAAACGATAAATGCCATAGGCGTAGTTTGTCCGCTGGCTCAGTGACACGCGCGAGATTGCCACATTAAAGCTGGAGAGAAGCTCGTCCTGCGATTGCGCGGTATTATACAGCAGGAAATAATACTGGTCGTTCCCGAGCAAATCGCTGAGCCCGACAAACGCGCCGCCGGATGTTCCGAACACCGGATCCGTGGAGATGGCGCTCTGGGCTATATCCAGACTGTATTCGCCTTGGTACTTCAATGTCTTGACTTCCGAAACACCTGCAATGGACCTGGCCTCCCAGGGTTTTTCCCGGTTGTAGAGATCAACAAGGCGCACAGTCGTTGATGTGTCGAACGTCGCTTCAATGTTCTTCAACATGCGTATCTGGAAACTGAATTTCTCAAACGCGGCGAAGACCAGGTCGCCGTCTTTTGTCCAGGTCGGGTCAAATGCTGCTGTGGTAAAGTGTGTCACCTTGGTCATGGAGCGCATGCCGCCAGGGTGTCTCTTCTCCATATCCATCATCCAGATATTCTGTGCACCATCGGTGTCGCATGTAAATGCCAGCCGGGTTCCGTCCTTTGACCAGGCGGGTGATCCGGTATTTTCGTTGCCGAACGTGAGATAGTCGATCGTACCGGATACCATGTCATAGAGAAACAGATTGTGTTTGCCGTTCTTGCCATGCGGACTTCGATCCGAACTGAAGGCGATCTTATCGCCATGCGGCGACCAGGCCGGATCCCGATCGTCATAATAGTCATTGGTGAGTTTGCGAAGGTTGCGGCTCTCGATATCAAGCACATACAAATCGTTATTGCCGCTCATGTCAATGGAAGAGAAAGCGATGCGCTTGCCGTCGGGTGACCAGGATGTTGAGCCGATGCCGACCAACTGCCGGAAGCGGAATGTCTCAATGATCCTCTCCTGCATAAGGTCATACAAATGCAGTACATCGCTTTCGCCACTCTTGGTAACGAATGCCAGCACACCTTCACGCGAAATATCCATGCGCGTGCGGAAAGGATGGAACGTTTCAAAGTCATCCGACTTCTCTCCCTGCAGGACGTTTGTTGCAGAAGCATCGGGTCGTTCATCGTTCAGCGATTTCTTGAAGATGCCGGTGTAGCCTGTCTGGTTGCCGATAAAGTAGACGTCCCGCGTCGAGTCCCGTTCGAACACCACGGGCTTGGCATTGAATCCTTCCTTCACCACGTTGATCGTTGTGCTGCTTGGCGTATCGTATTTGGCAAGGAGCGGGTAGTATTTTTTCTTGAGCGCATACAACCACTCTTCATCAAACTCCTTGTAGTTCTTCCCGAGCGTCATCTTGAACACTTCGCTGAAGCTGCCCACCTTCCAGAAGTTTTCCATGAGCAACAGAATTTTCTCTTTGCCATACTTCTCGCCGATGTACTCCAGCACTGCCTGTCCTTCCTTGTACATCAGGAACGAACCGTAAATGCGATCCATGTCGTCAACGCCCACGACGATATCGCTCAACACGGCATCCCGCATCACCATTTCGGCCTGGGTATCCCATTCTGTTGACCAATATTCTGCAAGGCCCTCGGTAAACCAGAGAGGTGGAAAGCGGTCCTGCGTTTTGCGGTGATCAATAAGGACGCGAGAAATCTTGCTGTGCATGAACACATGCACGAGCTCGTGGCGTATCACGTGTCGGAATTGGAACGTTGAACCGTCGGAGGGAATGACGACGCGGCCTTTGAGGAATTCAAAGAAGCCGCCCACGCCTTCGGGGATGAAGCCACCTGTGGTATTCGTTTGTTGGAAATGGAGGTGCGAACTGTAGAAGATGAGCGGAACGCGGTTGTTGAGTGAGTGATTGAATTTTGTTTCGAGTTCTTTGAAGGCCTCCTCGGCGAAAAACGCGCCGCGCTCAGCGAGGTCTTTCATCTCCGGATAATAATAGATATCGAAGTGCTCGGTCTTGAGAACATGCCAGTCGAATGCCGTGTACTGCACCTTGTTGCGGCCGAAATAAAAGAATTGCGCCACGGCGGTGGAAGAAGAGAGAAGGAGGAGAACGGCGAACAACAGCTGGAAACGACGCATCACAGTCCCGTCAGTCACGAATAGCCAATGGAGGAAGATGAGGATGGTGGTTCATTAAAAGTATAGGAAGAATGGAGGGAAGTTGCAAGGAGGGTGCGGCGTTGTTATATCTGTATAGTGCGGTTAGGCGACATTATGTCGTTATTCTCGAATGTGGGTCATGCCGAATATAGCCGAACTTGCAAAGGAAGGCACCCGAATCTTACAGAGTTTTCTGCGGAGAGTCAAGAAAATGGTTGTCACTTTCTTTCCGAGAAAGAAAGTGACCAAAGAAATCCTTCCGCAATCGCAACACACAGCAAATGTAACACCGTCGTGGTTAAGGTGCGATTCTGGTTGTCGAACGTATTGGGTTCTTTAGTGTTTAGTGTAATGTCACCAGAATCGCAAAGCTCGGTCTGAATCTCCTCGCACACAGCCAGCGATTGCGGACATCTGGGATAAAAGGAGACAAGCCGTCAAACTTCTTGCCAAGAGAGATTAGGGTGAGTTCTAATCTATCCATCAGCATCTTGGCGATACTTTGCGTCTTTGCGTGAGGCCTACTACGGCTCGTCGAGCGTGGCGGCTACCACTGCGTGGCCTCTGCTCGACAAATGCATATGGTCGCCGTACAAGAATAATTCGCGCGATGCCACTCCTGATCCGGCAAACTGGTCGAAGAGATCAATGACCGGGATGCCATTCTGTTTCATTGCAGATCGAATCATCTCTTGTGGCAACAGCAACGATGTAGTCTTCATCCTCACCTGATACTCGTACGGGATCAATACCACAGTCACGGGAAGGCCACTCTGCTCAATGCTCTTGACAAGCTCAACAAGTTCAGTCATTGCTCGTGTTGCTTCTGATGTCCCTCGCTCATAATATCCAAAGTCATACTCGAAATATGTCTTGCTCCGGTCAAACAAAATATTCTTCAACCAAAGATAGAGCTTTGAATAGTTACGGAAGAATGCGAGATATTCATTTGATCCGACAGCAAGCGGTTCAGTGCCATAAAAATCGTTGAGGGAGTAGCAGATGAGAACGCGACGAATTGTCGGGTCATGGCGCAGCACCGTTGTAGCGACGTCCGCGTATTCATGTACGGAGTATCCCACAGCGCCGGTATTGATGACACGCCATTGAGGATGTGCGTGCTGGACGCGTCCAGCGAACGTACTTTCCGCCTCAACACCGACACCGAACAGCACCGAGTCACCAATCAACAGCAGTGTTGAGTCTGCCGTTGCCGGCGCGCCAATATCGCGAAACCCCTCATGGTTGATACGCACTTCGGTGCCGAATGACACACCTGTTGCATCGGGTTGCCAGCCAAACGTTGAACCGAAGGCATGTTCGCGAACGAGATGACGTTCCGTCCCCTGGAAATTGATCCCGGGAAAGAACAGGCGGACAATAAACTCTGCCAACAGAAGGATGATGACAACAAAAAGGAAGGAATAGAGTGAAAGGAGGAGTTTGCTTCTCACAGATTCGTCCGACTGTACAGCCAACGGATCACCATGACGTCCCATCGCGGAACACGTTTACCCAGACGAGAATAATCAGCATGACGATTGCGACGAGAATGGAGATTTTATGTTCTTTGGATAAGCTCATAGGACTTCCAGGATGCGGATGTTGAATTGAGACCGTGATGCATCATTTTGTGGTTGCTCAAATTTTAGAGAGTTCGTTCTTGAGATGATCAATTACCGCAACGGGCATCGGGTCCTCTTTGTGGAGGATTGCGAGGTAATAGCTCACCCAGTCGCCGAGATACACGAGTGAAAACATTCGTGCCAGCAGTGACGTTCCCTCGCTCCAAACTTCGGTTATGCGCGTAGTGTGTTCGCCGATGATTTGCTTTGTAATGTCCATGCGATACGCGATGCGTTTGTGATCGCCTTTGTCCCGGAGGAAGAAGACTTGCGTCTCTCGCATCATCTCGGAGAGTACCTTCCAGCCAACGAGTTCGTTGTGGTTCATTTCAGGGAGGACGTGACCGAAGAGCAATGATTTGGCATTCTCTGCGATCTGTCCGCGCCAGCGTGTGTTCACAGCATCAAATCGCTCGGTCGATGAATAGACAACACCCGGTCGTCCCTTCAATTGCGCAGCAAGCTGCAGCGCCATATTCGTTGATTCATCAGGCGTACCATATTCCGTCGACTTCTCCTCGAGTAGTTTGATGGTTTCCCGAATGTCCCGGGTTTTGTTCTTGATGAACCCCATCTTGCCCAATGCGATAAGAAGAGGGAAGAACGAATACCCCAGCGCGCATCGCGGTGGCAAACCACCGGGGATGGTAATTAGCGGTGTACGCTTTGCCTTCGCCAGTTTTGCAGTCACCCCATTGGAAGAGATACAGAGAATTTTTGCCCGTCGTTTGATTGCCTCCCGATGCGCGGCGTTTGTTTCTTCCGTGTTGCCCGAGTAGCTCGAAATAATGACAAGAGTCTTCGTACCGACGAATTTCGGCAGCGAATAACTCCTGTTTACTGTAAACGGGACGGTAAGTTCATCAGCGAGATAACTCTTGAGCAAATCGCCGCCGATTGCCGAACCACCCAAACCGCACAAGACGATATTCTCAATTCCTTTTGACGGTAACCTGACGTTTGCAGCATTGCCGATCTTGGCTGCTTCTTGCGCCTGTGAAGGAAATTGTTTGATGAGATTGTACACATTGGAAACATCGACAGCAAAGATTTCTTCAAACCTCATTGGACTCGCCTCTTTATTGTTCGCACTATTCTTCTATAGGTATATCGGGGAGTTTGCTCTTGACAAACTCGGCAAGGTATCCCCGGATTTCATTTTCTGTGGAGAACGTAAGCACCTTGTCGGCCACGCGTTTTGCTTCTTTGTATTTGATGGAACGAATGATCTTCTTGATCTCCGGCAGGATCGAAGGGATGACGCTGAATTCATCGAGTCCCATACCAACCAGTAAGACTGTGGCAAGAGGATCGCCAGCCATTTCACCACACATTCCCACCCATTTATTTCTTTTGTGACCGGCGGTGATAATAGACTTGATCGTGCGGACGACTGCGGGATTAAATTCCTGATATAGTGAAGCAACAGCAGCGTTGCCGCGATCAACTGCAAGCAGATACTGGATCAAGTCGTTTGTGCCTATGCTCAGGAAGTCCGCTTCTTCGGCGATTTCTTCGGCGAGGAGCGCTGCCGCAGGTACTTCGATCATCACACCGATCTGAACATTTGCATCGAAGGGGATATTCTTTGCAGCAAGTTCTCCTTTTGCCTGTGCAAGCAGCTCCCGGGCCTTACGGACTTCCTGCAGACTGGATATCATCGGAAACAAAATGCGGACATTTTTTTTCACACTGGCCCTGAGCAATGCGCGTAAGTGCGTCAGGAACATATCCGGGCGGTCGAGGCAAATGCGAATCCCGCGCCAGCCAAGAAAGGGGTTTTCTTCGTGGAGCGATTCACCGGCGATCTTATCGCCTCCGATATCGAATGTTCTGAAAATGACAGGGTGAGGGAACGTTCCTTCGGCGATTGCCTTGTATTCGAGATACTGCTCATCTTCGGTAGGGAAGGTCGTCCTTCCCATCAATTGACTCTCGGTCCTGTACAGACCGATTCCTGCGGAACCCTGCTCACGGGCAAATGCGAGTTCGTTCTCAAATTCAAGGTTTGCCGAAAGCTCAATCTGGCGGTGATCAAGAGTCTCGGCAGCAAGCCCGGAGATTCCGGAGAGATGTTGCTCAAAATCCTTGAAGCGCTGCATCTTCCTTTGCAAACTCTTTATTGTCTCTTCGCCGGGATTGATGACAACAATACCGCCATAGCCATCGATAGCTATATGATCACCGGTATGAATCTGCTGCGTCGCAGTTCTTAGCGCGACCACCGCGGGGGTTTTCAGTGAGCGTGAAAGCAGGGCTGCGTGAGATGCCGTGCCGCCGAAATCCGTTGCATAGCCGAGAATCTGGTTCCTGCTGAAGATCACGGTATCTGCCGGTGTGAGGGATTCCGAGACGACGATGGACTCGCCCTCAAGTTTGGAGAAGAGTTTCTGATCCTGAATATTCCGGATGATTCTGTTCATCACGTCATCGACGTCATTTGCACGCTCGTGCATGTACTCATCCGGCGCAGCAAGCATGAGGCGTTTGTACTTGCCGATTTCGTCCATGACGACATACTCGGAGTTTTTCAATTCCTCCGTGATTCGTTTTTCGATCTCACCCATCAAGATTTGATCGTGGAGGATCATGATCTGTGCTTCGAAGATCTTTGCGCTTTGCGTGCCCAGCTTCTGCTCCGCAAATGAGAGGATCTTTTGCAACTCCCTTTCCGATCGTTCAAGCGCCGCATGCAGGCGATCGATCTCGGCGTCGACATCCGGAGCAAGAATACTCTTGAGTCTGACGCGAGGGACATGCTTGCTGTAGAGGTACGCCGGACCTATGGCAATGCCCGGTGCCGCCGGGATGCCTTTGAGAATAATCTCCTGTGGTTCGGGGATGGGTTGTTCGATGGTCATTGTTCGTCGAATCCACGTTCGAATAATTCCACAACCGCCGCCGCTGCGGCTTCCTCATCCTCTCCCTCAAAGCGCAGCATCAAGGTTGATCCCTGTTCTGCCGCCAGCGTCATCACTCCAATGATGCTCTTGCCGTTGATCTCGAAGCCATCCTTCTGAATCAGGAATTCCGCCTTAAACCGGGCGGCTGTTTTGACGAGTGTTGCTGCCGGTCGTGTATGCAAGCCGGCTCTGTTCTTTATTGTTACTTCGCGTTCGATCACCCTATGCACTCCGGTGCAGCAGGTGTTCGGAAAACCATTTGAGCATATGTGTTGCGCGATTCTGTGGAAGCCCGGCAAGTGCCCGCACGGCCGCACGTGTTTCCCTATCAATCTGCACGCGTGCCGCCTCGATGACGCCGTATTTTTCATAGATCGAAGTAACGGTAGCCACTCTTCGTTTCCGGTTGGCGGCAGACAGGGTCTTGTTGCCGCCATCGGTCATGACACGGGCGAGCAGCTCCTTGTCGCCGCCCCGCGCGCGCTGCCAGGCAGTGAGAAGCAAAAAGGTCTTCTTGCCTTCCGTAATATCACCACCGACTTTCTTGCCGAACGCCTTCTCATCCGCAACGACATCGAGCAGATCATCCTGGAGTTGAAACGCTCTGCCAAGCGCGTGGCCGAACTTGCGAAGCTGACGGATTTGTATCGCTGTTCCTCCGCCGATAATGCCCCCAAGTTCTGTCGACATCGAGAGGAGACGCGCTGTTTTCTTTCCGGTCATCATAAAGTATTCTTTGAGAGACACTGTTGCGCGCCGTTCGAACTCAAGATCAAGCGCCTGCCCTTCGCAGACTTCGAGTAATCCGCTTGTCAGCAGCGAAACGATGCGATGTGTCTCGCCCGTGCGTTTTGCTGTCATGCTCTTGTATGCAAGACCGAGCAACACATCACCCACGAGAAGAGCGGTACTGACATTCCATTTACGGTGCACTGTTGGTCGACCGCGCCTCGCGTCGGCATTGTCCATGATATCGTCATGCACGAGTGTGAAATTATGCATGATTTCCACGGCAGCCCCTGCATGAACAGCATCACGTACCCGGCCTCCGACGGCTTCGCACGAAAGGAGAAGCAAAACAGCGCGGACCCGTTTCCCGCCTGCCGCAAGCACATAGTTGCACCCCTCTTCAATGTCGCGCGATTCCCAAACGCCGGCAAGATTTTTGACTCGACTGTCGATCAGTTTCCTGAGGGATGTGTAGCGGCGGTCAAACTCTTTATGCATGCGATGTGTATTTGACGAGTTGGGCGCGCTGTAATTCGGTAATGGTTCGAGAGCCGGTGAGGAACATTGCCCCTTTCAATTCTTGCTCCCACAACGCTATCAGATCCAGTGCTCCCTTTGCGCCGCGTTTGAACAGCGCCTGCAACACGGGTCGCGCAGATGACGCAATATCGGCTCCAAGTGCGATGGATTTTCCGATATCGAGACCGTTCTCGATTCCCCCAGAGGCTATTAATGTGAATATTCGTCCACCGGATTTAAGCGCGGCTGTTTCCCGAACAGCATGTGCAGTCGGTATTCCCCAATCCCAAAAGGTTCTTGTGAAGTCGCTCCTTTTTCTGCGCAGGATTTCCACTCCGGCCCAACTTGTCCCCCCGGCACCGGCAATATCAATGTAGCGAACACCAACATCAAGCAAACGTGCAGAAACAGCGGCTGAGAGCCCGGCACCGATCTCCTTCACGATAATTGGAACCTGCAGTCCTCTCACAAGGCGTTCGATCCCCGCAAGGACGCCAGCAAAGTCGGTGGATCCTTCCGGTTGAAGGAACTCCTGGAGCGGGTTAAGATGCACCGCAAACCCATCGGCGTTGATAAGATCGACGAGTCGTTGGGCCGGTTCGGCAGACTGAAGCTTTGCGACTTCAGCCGCTCCGATATTCCCAATGATCGGGATTGATGGGGCAACTTCTCGAACGATGCTGAATGTCTTGTGGTATAGCGTGTCTTCCAGGGCCTGTCGTTGACTCCCTACGCCCATCGGTATTCCAACCGACTCACATACTTCCGCCAATTGCCTGTTTATTGTGAGTGCGTTAGGATAGCCCCCCGTCATACAGGAGACCATAAATGGAAGTGCAATTCTGTGTGAAAGAAACTCGCTGGATGTGTCGAGATCGGAGAAATTGAACTCCGGTAAAGCGTTATGAACGAACTCCAGGTCGCCTAGGCCTGTAGTTTTCGATTGAAAACGTACATCTTTGTTGACCGTAAGTTCTACGTGTTGTTGTTTGCGGGATGAAGTGCTCCGCTGCGAGGTCTTCTTTGGCATTGCCTGTCATGGTAGGAATTCTGTGCAAAAAATTAACCAATTCGATTTAGAGAAGCAAGGTAAGTCGCGGACTTTGGAAATACGATTGAGTGTTGAATCATGGAAGGAGCATTGAGTGTGCATAATTGAGTCGCCTGTGTTCGGGCGCACCATCTTTTGTTGCTTCTCTTAGTATAGTTGTGTACCTTTATTGTCAAATTTTCTGCAAATCAGGCGTTATTGACCACATTTTAGAACCCATGCAATGAGAGCTATCATTCCGGTCGCCGGCGTTGGCAGTAGATTACGTCCGCATACATATATGTTGCCCAAAGTGCTGCTGAATGTTGCCGGCAAGCCCATCCTCGGTCACATTCTCGACAAGATTATTGGAGAGGGAATACACGAAGCAACACTCGTTGTTGGCCACATGGGGGATAAGATTCGTGAGTATGTGTCGCAGGCCTACCCAAAATTTCGAGCTGACTATGTTGAGCAGGAGGAACGCCTCGGGCTTGGGCACGCAATCTATCTTTCCCGCCAGACACTGGGCAGTGAGCCTGTTCTCATCATCCTCGGTGACACGATCTTCGATGTTGATCTCGGCCCAGTCTTAAAGGCAAAAACATCATCTCTTGGCGTCAAACATGTCGATGATCCGCGTCGTTTCGGTGTCGCCGAAATTAAGAATGGTCAGATCCACCGCCTCGTGGAAAAGCCGGAAAAGCCGATCAGCAATCTTGCGATCGTCGGTCTGTACTACTTGTTGAATACTCCACTCCTTGTGTCCTGCTTGAATGAACTCGTCGACAAGGATCTACGCACCAAAGGTGAGTACCAGTTGACGGATGCCCTGCAGATGATGATAGAGCGGGGGGAAAAAATGACGACATTCGATGTCGATGGCTGGTTTGACTGCGGCAAGCCGGAGACTCTTCTTTCTACGAATCGCGCGCTCCTCGAAAAGAAATCCACTTCTCGTAAGATGGAAGGTGTTGTTGTGAACGAACCGGTCTACATTTCTCCCAAGGCCATGCTCAAAGATTGCATCATCGGTCCCTACACCACCGTGGGTGATAACGCACAGATTTCCGAATCGGTAATCAGAAATTCGATTATCGGTGAAGAGGCGCATGTCCAGCGTGCAATGCTTGACAGTTCAATTGTAGGGAACGGCTCAGTCGTCAAGGGGGGGTACAAGCGCATCAATGTTGGTGGTTCGTCGGAGATTGATTTCTATTAGCGACGGGCGTGAGCTGTCTGTCGTTGTTCGTAAAGATTAGATAACTCATTAAAGTACATTTTCGAGGTTGACATGTCGTATTTATTCACTTCTGAGTCTGTTTCTGAAGGACATCCCGATAAGGTCGCAGACCAGATTTCTGATGCGGTTCTTGATGAAATGTTAAGGCAGGATCCCCATTCGCGGGTTGCCTGCGAAACACTGGTGACAACAGGACAAGTTGTGGTTGCGGGGGAGGTCACAACAAACGCATGGGTGAATATCCCCGATGTTGTACGTCGAGTTATCCGTGAGATCGGTTACACAAAAGCCGAGTATATGTTTGAAGCCAACTCGTGCGGTATTCTTACAGCATTACACTCCCAATCACCTGATATTGCCCAGGGCGTTGATGTCAACAAGAAGAAGAAAAAGAAACAGGGAGCGGGCGACCAGGGAATGATGTTCGGTTACGCCACAGACGAAACCCCCGAATTCATGCCGATGGCTCTCCAGTATTCTCACAAGCTGGTAAAACGTCTTGCCGATATACGAAAGAACAATCCCAAGTTGATGCCATATCTCCGTCCCGATGCAAAGTCTCAAGTAACAGTGGAGTACCGCGGCCGCAAGCCGGTTCGTGTCCACACCGTCGTTATCTCCACACAACACGATGCCAATATTTCCCAGCAGAAAATTCGTCGGGATGTAACGAAGCATGTTGTTGAGCATGTTATTCCCAAGCACCTCCGCGACAGTTCGCTGATCATACACGTCAACCCCACAGGGAAATTCGAGATTGGTGGACCACACGGAGACAGCGGGCTTACGGGCCGGAAGATCATTGTAGATACATACGGGGGGCGAGCGCCGCATGGTGGCGGGGCTTTTTCTGGAAAAGACCCTTCGAAAGTGGACCGCAGCGCAGCGTATGCGGCGCGCCACATAGCAAAGAACGTAGTCGGCGCGGGTTTGGCCAACGAGTGTCTGATTCAGGTCGCTTATGCCATTGGTGTTGCCGAGCCTGTGTCAATTCATGTGGACACGATCGGTACGGGACGCATTCCGGACGCTGAGCTTGAGAGAGTGATCAAGAAAGAAATTGACATGACGCCCGCAGGGTTGATTGCACGATTACAATTGCGGCGCCCGATTTACAGGAAGACTGCCGCCTATGGCCACTTCGGACGGAATGAAAAGGATTTTACCTGGGAGCAGCTAGATCTTGTCAAAACGCTCCAGCGAGCTATTCGATAACAACACAGCCATCACATTCATCATATTACGCAGGGAACAATGGATTACAAAGCAGGGAAGTACAAGGTCGCCGATCTCAAACTCGCAGATGAAGGACAAAAGCTCGTTGAGTGGGCAGAAACGCGTATGCCGGTGCTTATGGCGTTGCGCGCAAAATACCGGAAGACAAAACCGTTGAAGGGGTACCGCATTGCCGGGTGTCTTCATGTTACCAAGGAAACGGCGGTTCTCGTCAAGACATTTGTTGAAGCTGGTGCAGAAGTAAGCTGGAGTGGATGCAACCCGCTTTCTACCAATGATGCTGTTGCGGCTGCTCTCGCCGCCGATGGAACTTCCATCTTTGCATGGCATGGCATGGATGTAAAGGATTTTTATTGGTGCATTGAGGAGACGCTGAAATTTCATCCAAATCTCACGCTGGACGATGGAGCGGATTTGATTTTTACAATTCACAACAAACATCCGGAATTTGCCGAGAAGTATGTGATTGGAGGGACGGAGGAAACAACGACCGGAGTCCATCGTCTGCGGGCAATGGCTGCTGATGGTGCATTGAAGTATCCTGTCATCGCAGTAAACGACGCCGAAACCAAATGGGATTTTGATAACGTGTTTGGCACCGGACAGTCCACGCTCGATGGTGTTCTGCGTGCAACCAGTGTTCTGCTTGCCGGCAAGAACGTCGTGGTTGCCGGCTACGGACATTGTGGACGCGGAGTTGCATCAAGAGCAAAGGGTCTTGGAGCGAACGTGATCGTTACGGAAATCAAACCGACTGCCGCATTGAAAGCAACTCTCGACGGTATACGGGTGATGACGATGGATGAGGCTGCAAAGGTTGGCGACATCTTTATCACGGCAACCGGTGTAAAGGATATCATAGTAAAACGCCACTTCCAGTCAATGAAGGACGGTGCCATCGTATGTAACACGGGCCACTACGACTGCGAGTTGAACCTGAATGATCTCGCCAAGATTACCAAGTCAAAACGAGAGGTGCGGGCGAATAACGAAGAATATGTGCTGAAAAACGGTCGACGCGTTTACGTTCTTGCACAAGGCAGACTTGTGAATCTCGCGGCTGCTGAAGGGCATCCTTCCGAAGTCATGGACATGTCATTTGCAAACCAGTTCATGTCGCAACTTCGGTTGGCGGAGGCACACAAGAAGGGGAAACGTCTCGAAAATACAGTACACGATATCCCGGCCGCGCAGGACCAGGAGATTGCCCGCGTCAAGCTTGCTACCCAGGGACTTTCCATTGATGAACTTTCAACGGATCAGCTCAAATATATGAATGACTACAGTTCCGGAACGTAGTCATCGAACGTCTGTAAACAAAAAAGGCGACCTTGTCTGGTCGCCTTTTTTTTGTTTTGGTCGCTGAGGTTATCTATGCCGAACCGAGTATTCTTTTTATAGACGCAACAAGATAATCCATGTTATACGGCTTGGTGATATAATCATCTGCTCCAAGTCTCAGGCTTTCAATTGCCACCGAAAGACCAACCACCCCGGTGAGGATAATTACGCGGCACTCGGGAGAATTCTGCTTGACGAATGTCAACACATCCAACCCTGATTTTCCGGGCATGGTAATATCCAGCAGCAGCAAGTCGTACTGAGAGTGTTTGAGTTTTTCTATTGCGACCAAACCATCTTCAGCTTCATCAATTGCAAACCCCGCAAGCCCCAACTGCTCTTTCACAATCAGGCGCAGCTCGGCATCATCATCCACAAAGAGTATGTTATTCTTTTCTGTTTTCATGTGTTGTCAAGGACTGCCAAAATAACCCAATCTTGTCAAGAAAGTCAATAATTTCCCCTGCCGAAAATTCCCTATTGCAAGTCTATCCTGGAGTTATTATATATCGCAGTAAATTTCTACGTGACATTCTCCTTCTATTCGCGTCATGAAGCTCCTGCGGTTGGTTGCCCTTGTTGCTGCAGCAACGCCTTCTACGTTTTCGCAGTTTCCGTATGCTGAAAACTTTGATCTTGTTTTTCCTCCGGAACTCCCGACTGGCTGGATATCATCGCAGAACCGGACACCCGGCACGAACGACTTTACCACGACCATCTCTACTCCACGCTCTTTCCCTAATACAGCCATAAGTACCAACGCCACTATTGGGCAGGAACTTCACTCACGAGTCCTCGATTTTAGCGGCACGCAACCCGACAGTGTGGTATTTTATACTCGACGGTCATCGTCACACAATGCAAGGTTGGTCGTTGAAGCCTCACTAGATAGCGGAGCGACATATACGGTTCCCATCGGTGATACTTTGAGAAACGCAGGTTCCACGAACTTCGTTCTTCACGGGTTTGCGTTGCCTGACACACTCTCGACTAGCGCAAATGTGCGTTTGCGATGGCGAGTACTTCCTGATCCGGCCGGAGCAACAGGTACACTCAGAATTGACGACATTCTCGTGACAACCAAGGTCATGCACGACCTGGAGATGTATAGGATCTCTTTTTCGCCCGCAGCAGCAACGGAATCAGACAGTGTTGTCGCGCTTGCCGCAGTACGTAATAGCGGGTTGAGCCCTGCAGAAAATTTTGTTGTGGAATTCTATCATGATTCAAACAACGACTCAATACCCCAATCGCCCGAATTCCTGACGAGCTCGTCTGTGGCAAGTACCCTTGTCCCATCCGAGACCCTCCAAGTATTCATTCCGCTTGGGAGCTGGCCTCCCGGAAGCCACTCTATTATCGCTGTGGCGGTATATCCGCCTGATCAGAGTCTCGAGAACAACCGGGAGATTGCACAACTGCGTGTTGGGTATAGGCCGCAGAGCATTGTTATCAATGAAATACTCTATGCCCCGATAAGTGGCGAGCCGGAGTGGGTGGAGCTTTACAATAATCGTCCGGACTCAATTTCCTTGCGAGGATGGCTGGTGTCAGATAATCTCGTTTCAGCAAAGAAGCTGATCACTTCCGTGGAACGGTACGTTCCACCATTTGGTTTCGTTGTGCTCACAAAAGATTCCGCGGGGCTTGTTGATCTTTATCCCGGTATTGCTTCTATGACTATCGATGTGTCAGCATTGCCGACACTCAACAATTCCGGGGATGCGGCTGTGTTGTACGATGACCGTGCGGCCACTATGGATTCCGTGAGTTATCTGCCGGTATGGGGAGGGAATAGCGGGGGTAACTCGCTCGATCGGATCGACCCGCTTGGAAGTTCAACGCACTCTCTCAACTGGGGAACTTCTCGTTTAAAAACGCCGGGGAAGAAGAACAGTCTGACACGTAAAGAGTTCGATATTGTTCTCGACACAGTATGGATTCAGCCGGGACAACCGATATCTGGTGAAGATGTTGCGTTCACCGTTGGAGTCAGGAATGTGGGGCTTCAAGTTTCACCACAACAAATGGTGTTGTTGTATGAAGACACCAACAGTGATTCTCTTGCCCAGTATCATGAGCTGATTGATTCTGCGATGGTGGCGGCTCTATCCCCGCTCGACTCGGCATCATGTCTTGTTCAAATTGATGGACATGGGGCGGGGAGGTATGACTTCATTGTTACCGTCAAGTGGGAGATGGACGAGGACTCGGTAAATAACACACTCAGAAGTTCTCTTGTTATTGGCTATCCTTCCGGAACTGTTTGTATCAACGAGATCATGTATGCACCATCCGCCGGCGTTCCGGAGTGGGCAGAGTTTGTCAATGTTGGAGCAGACACCATCGTGATGGAGGGCTGGAAACTTGGAAATAGAAGCGGCACCCCCCGATATGTGATCTCTCAACTCCCGATAACGCTTTCACCCAACGCTCTGTTGGTTGTTACCAAAGATACTGCGCTGCTTCGCACTGCTTATCCCGGGATTCCGGGCGCAGTTGTGCAATCCGCCGCGCTGCCGACGTTTCTCTGGAATAATTCCGGTGATGCGGTTGTCCTCGTTGACAATAGGAATGCAGTGATGGACACAGTGCAATACCATCCGGCATGGGGCGGATTCGGAGGCATGTCATTGGAGCGGATTGATCCGTTGGGTGATCCGCAGGATTCCCTTAATTGGTCATCGAGTGTGGATTCCATGAACGCAACTCCCGGCCGTCCCAATTCCATCGTTGTCGTTGATCATGATATGAGGATGCTGCGCGTACCGATGCTGAGTGTGACACCGGGTGAACCTGCAGTATTCATTGTGACAGTACAAAATGCCGGCCGGCTTCCAACAAGTGCATTCAACGTCGGTTTGTACCACGATACAAATAGAGACTCTGTTGCGGAGATTGGGGAGCGTGTGGCAGAAACAACGGTAACACAATCGCTGGTATATAGAGAGACATTACAAGTGGAAATTGTATGGCCAAGCCCGTCTTCGGGATTGTTGCCTGTGCTGGTGCAGATTGGCTATCCGGACGATGAGCGTCTGCGCAATAATGATTCATGGACAACGATAAAAGTGGGATATGCAACACGTTCCCTGGTAATCAATGAAATTATGTATGCGCCGTTTTCGGGGAAAGCCGAGTATGTCGAACTGCTGAATATCTCGGACCACGTTGTGGATGCTGCCTATTGGACCGTGTCGGATATGCCGTCCGCGACGGGATCGTTTACGACCCTCAGTCTCGGGGCAAATCGCAGGGAGATTGCGCCCGGTGCGTTCATGCTACTGGCATCCGATTCGTCCATACTTGCATCTTATCCCACGGTACAAGAAATGGACACCGCTCATGTGCTTGTCGCGCGGAGTACGTGGCCGGGCCTTAACAATGACGGAGACGCAGTCGTTTTGCGAGATCCCATCGGTCAACTGATTGATAGTGTCCAGTATCATCCTTCCTGGCATAATCCCGGAGTGGCTGATAATGTGAACCGTTCACTTGAGAAAATAAATCCGCGACTTGGAAGCAATGATAAGCGGGGGTGGAGTACATGTGCCCATTTTATTGGTGGAACACCAGGTCGGCAGAACAGTATTTTCACCACCGTTACTCCTTCATCGTCGTCGGTTTCCTTCTCTCCCAATCCGTTCTCCCCCGATGGAGACGGATGGGAGGACTTTACCCTCATTCACTTTGAGTTACCGCTCCGGGTGTCGGTAATAAGAATAACAATCTTCGATGTGAAAGGGAGGTTGATCCGCACTCTTGCCAACAATGAGCCGGCTGGTGCAACGGGCAATATTGTGTGGGATGGCAATGATGACGATGGTCGGAAAGCACGTATCGGCATGTATGTAGTGATTCTGGAAGGAGTCGATCAGGGGGGCGGCGTTGTCGAAACCGCGAAGGGTGTGGTCGTGCTTGCTGCAAAACTCTGATGGTTGTCTACATCCAACTCCCTGCGTATCTGCCGAAGAGGAGTCTGTCGATGAACTTCACCATCCGTGTCGGGTCAACGAACTTGCTCAGGTAGTAATTCCTTTCCGGATCGGCGTCGCGTACTTGCCGTGAATCCTCCTCAAATGTAGAGAGGAAGACAAACTTGGTCCGCTTGTATCGTTCGACTTCCCGGACAAAACTAAACAGCTTCATCCCGTCGAATCCGGGCATCCGCACGTCAGAAATAACCAGATCGATCTCTTCCTCAACAAGGATTTTGCATCCGTCAATTCCTTCGGTCGCAGTAAAGACTGTGTATCCTCCTGCGTTCAGGGCATCCCTCACTTCCTGAAGGAATGCGACATCGTCATCGACAACCAGAATGTCCATACCGTCTCCCAATGTTCTCTCATACCAGCACCATCCAATTCCCTGCCAGAATTTCGGATTACCAGCACGTGTGGAATCCAAATTGAAATGGACGGAATGGGAAAGGGTCGCAGGGGACGGCAATCTTGGTCATTACCTGTTTACCTGTTCTTCTGAAGGAAAATTGACTCCATTTCGTCGCGCACAAGCCTGTAGAGGTGCCACTCCTTCATATGTTTTGCGCCGAGGCGGTTGTAAAAACCGATTGCCAATTGGTTCCAATCAAGCACAGTCCACTCCATGCGTCCACAATCACGCCGGTAGGCCTCTTCAACCATCGCCGTGAACAACGCATAGCCCACTTTGCGGCTTCGGTACTCCGGCAATACAAAGAGGTCCTCGAGGTACAACGTCGGGAGCGCAAGAAAACTGGAGTAAGTTTCCAGCACGAACGCGTAGCCGACGCCCCTGCCATCAATCTCTGCAATGTAAGCATCGATCCGCGGTTGTGGACCCGTCATATCGTTAATCAGCCGGATTTTTGCCGCGGCATCCGGTGGGTCAAGTTTTTCATACGCTGCGAGCGCATCAACAAGTTCTAGCACGATGGTCGCATCGTCACGTGTGGCTTTCCGGATGGAGATGTCGTGAGAAGGAATCATAGGGTCTCTGGTCTCGTAAGTGTGCTAGTGGAATGACATAAAGATAGAAGAATTGCCCCGGATCCTCAAGCGGCGAAGCTTGGAATTCCTTGACCCAATCGGTATATTCGCTTGCGCAAGTCATGAATCGTAACCATCAATAAGTTGCCGGAACATGCACGAGCAAGCTCAGTGGCTCAAGTCGCATCTTGCTGACCGTCATCAGGAAATTGCGACCGCACATCACGCGGGCGCGGATGGATTTGCCACGTGTGTTGCGCTAACACAGGCCATGGATGAGGTAATAAGAACTGCGAACACATCCCTGCCATTCTCCAGTGATACCGGTGTGCGCGTTGCCGTGTTTGCGCTCGGCGGTTACGGCCGCATCGAACTCTGTCCTCAATCGGATGTCGATATCATGATTCTTTGCGATACAGACTCAGCCAAGCCGCCTGCGGAAGAATATGCCAGGGCGTTGCTTCACCTTCTCTGGGACGCAGGAATCAATCTCGGGCACAGTGTGCGCACGATCGACGAGGCGATTGGACTTCACGGTCGCATTCTCGACTCATGGGTATCAATGTTGGAGAGCAGATTCGTGTGTGGCAGTGAGGTGCTTGCAGCATCGTTTTATGTCGCGTTGCGACAGCGTGCTGGATCGGATGAGTGGTTTGTCAATGGGGTACTTGCCGAAGCGGCTGTCCGACATGAGCGATACGGCAGCTCTGTGAAATTACTCGAACCCAATGTGAAGAAAAGCGCCGGCGCGCTACGGGATATTCACACTGTTCTCTGGCTCTTGAAGATGCGAGAGCCCGGGCTCATCGGTGCTGTCGGAGAGTTCGCGCCTGCAATCAGACTTGTCCTGGAGGCCTCGAATGCGGATCGCGATGCAACAGAGATGCGTGCTGCAATTCTTGCGGCGGAGTTTCTTCTCCGTACACGGCATGAGATGCACTACGTTCGCCAATCATTGCACGATACGCTGGAGTATGCATTGCAGAGGGAAGTAGCGGAAGGTCTCGGTTTCGGGGTGCGCTCCGAGACAGAGTCTGTCGAGACCTTTATGCGACAGTACTACATCCATGCCCGCTCGTTGTACCGGCTTCACCAGCGTGTGTGCGAGGAGTTCAGGGCGATGATACAACCACCACGTCCAGTAGACAAGGGCGAACTGGTTGGTCAGTGTTTTGTCGTGCATCAGGAAAGACTCTCACTTGCCCCACACGGGCCGCCCCTTACCAATGCAATCCAGTTGTTTGAGGCTTTTGCGTACTGTGCGGAAAATGATCTCGATCTTGATGCTCCATTGCGCGCAGCCATTGAGAGGCTCGCAGAACGAATCACAATGGATACCGGATCAAGTGAATTGTCGAAGCTCTTTGGGCGTATCTTGCGCTCGAAGAATGTCGCGCGCACATTACACGCGATGAATGATCTGGGCGTCCTGGGGAAATATATTCCCGAGTTTGGCGAGCTCGTCGCATTCTTCCAGCACAACGTCTATCATTATTTCACAGCTGATGAACACACACTTCTTGCAGTCGCCAAGGTCGAGCAGTTGCGTGAGCAATCCGGGGTCCTTCATGATGTCTTCCGCAACGTGCGCCGAAAGGATATCCTGTACCTTGCCATTCTCTTGCACGATATCGCCAAACCACGCGGTGTTCCCGATCATGAAATTACCGGGGTTGCCATGGCGGAAGATATTCTGGCAAGACTTGGTATGCAGGATGCGTCTCCGGATGTTGCGTTCCTTGTGCGCAACCACCTCGTGATGGAGCAGGTTGCCTTTCGGAGGAATATCCATGATCCGGAAACAATCAAGGAGTTCACCGGACGCTTTGCTCATCCCGCGCAGCTTGACTATTTGTATCTCTTGACCTTCGCAGATCTTTCTGCGGTGAATATAAATGTGTGGACGGACTGGAAGGCCCTCTTGTTGCAGGAATTGTACCAGCGCAGTGCCGAGGTATTGCGACGCAACCTGCGCGGGATGGACGTTGACGCGTTCCACCAGTCAAAGCATCAGACGGCCGTGGGAGCGCTCGTAGAGAAGCTTGCTGCAACGATGCCACGAGAGCATGTGGAACGTCATCTCCTCGGGATCAAAAACGACTCATATATTAACCTTTTTACTGACGAGGAGATCGGACACCACATTCAACGGAGTGCCAACAGTGAAATCGTTTCAACGATATTCAATCATCAGGAAGGGTTTACCGAAGTCACCGTGATTGCCCGGGATGCCCCGTTTGCGCTTTCGAAATTCTGTGCCGTGCTCGCTGCGAACGACGCCAACATCTTTGACGCGAACATTTTTACGCGGGACGATGGCGTTATCATTGACAGGTTTCGTGTGTCGGATGTGTCGTCGCGGAGACACGTTGAACAGGACACGTGTGTGAAGATTGCCTCGGACCTTAGTCGTGTTATGCAGGGAGCGCTGGATATCAATCATCTCTTTGATGCGCACAAGAGGAAATGGAAACGTCGCCCTCAACGGCCGGTCAACCGGAACGTGCGAGAGGATGTCGAGTTTGAAGATACCCAGGGATATACCATTATTGACGTATACGCGCCGGATGCACTTGGGCTCTTATACAAAATCACGGAGACAATATCACGACTTGGACTCGACATCTTCTTTGCAAAGATTGCCACACGAATGGATGGTGTTGTGGACGCATTTTATACGCTCGATCGTTCAGGTATGAAGGTTGACGACCTTGATCGTCGCGAGACAATCAGAATCGAGATTCTTCAAGCCGTGAGAACGATACGGGAACAGGAATTGGGCTGAACCTGACCAGGCGACAGAACTACCCGGTCGGATGATTGGATTCAAGAGTTCAACTTCATATATTGACCACGCAAAACCCTCATACGGATGACCGACCTCAATTCCAAACCCATCGGCGTATTTGATAGCGGCATCGGCGGCCTGACGGTCGTTCGTGCGCTCATGACACACCTTCCTCATGAGAACATTGTGTATTTTGGTGACACGGCTCGTGTGCCGTACGGCCCAAAATCACCGCAGGTTGTGCGGGAGTACACGGCACAGGATGTAGACTTCCTCGTTTCCAAAGATGTGAAGATGGTGGTAATTGCCTGCAACACTGTGTCATCCGTTGCCCTCGACGTTGTGCAAAAACGTGCAAGGATGCCGGTCGTTGGAGTGATTCTTCCCGGGGCTGAAGCCGCGGTGAAATCAACACGAAAAAAAAGAGTTGGAGTGATCGGGACGCGTGCCACGGTAAACAGTAATGCCTATGCTCATGCGATACGTCAGATTGATGAAGCGGTGCAAGTGTTCTCGCAGGAGTGTCCGTTATTCGTGCCGTTGGCGGAAGAAGGGTGGGTTAAGCACAAGGTGACGGAGATGGTGGCCAGGGAGTACTTGTTTCCGATGAAGCTCGAGAAAATTGATACACTCATTCTTGGTTGTACGCACTACCCGATACTCCGCAACGCAATCCTGGCGGCGATGGGTGATGATGTGGCGCTAATCGACTCCGGTGAAGCCGCAGCGATACAGGTGGCGAGTGTACTGGATCAGCAGGGGCTTCGCAATCCCAGCGCGCAAAAACCACACCTGCAGTTTTTTGTGAGTGATGTTCCGGCAAAATTCACGGAAATCGGAGAGCGGTTTCTGGGAGAAAAAATGGGAGTCGTTCAAAAGGTCGCCGGCTTCTAAAGCAACAGCCAATTATTTCTAACTGGCGAGGCGGTGTCGGATCTTGTCCACGATTTGGGAGATCTCACGCGGACCCGAGAGCAAGTGAGCCCTCCGCAAACTGCTTTTCACCACCATATCAAATCCGGCGGTATCTTCCCGGCAGGATGCATCCAGGAGCTGTGTGATCGTCCCTTCTCTTGCAAGGTACCTCGCGAGACTATGTGATGATGTCGGGTATCCCACCAATGTCACCCCGGGCGAGTTGCGCAGATGGAGACACCGGCGGCGGTCAATCGGGTCTCCAGTGGAGTAATAGACGTGAGTGTGAAGTGTCGTGCGTTGCGTCTGACTCAGCAAGACCTTGAGATCTGCCGTTGGATCATTGGGGGTAATGAGCCCGTCAAACGATGCGACTGCATCCCTGCGATGGTATTCTCCTTCGTTGAACAGGCGGGTCGGTGGATTGAACGCGTGAATATCGTGAGCCCCTGCCAGTGCACCTAAAGCAATCGCTGCATATCCTCCGCCGGAGTTGCCGATGTAAACAACCCTGCGGATTCCTTCACGGTGAACTAACCTGGAAATGTAGTTGGCAAGCTCGTAGATATTCCCGGCAACATCAGGAACTCCGCGATGATATACCGCGGAGTACGGATCGACAAAATAAGCCTTCTTTACCTGCAAATCACTCACCGAGCTTCTGAATGCAAAGGCCGGTTTGTCATTTGCCAATGGAATGGCGGCAAAAGAAACCAGAAGGACGTCGCTGTCCGCAGCAAGGTCCAGAAGCATGCTTCGTGATTGTGAGATTATCAAGACTCCCCCTTTTCCTGATTCTCACCTAATGTAACGCCTCACTAAACAATATGATGTGAGAGGAAACACGGATTTCACATCATTCACGGCTTGTTTAGGCCTGTTTTTTCTTCATCATCCGATAAAGAGCCAGCAAGATGACCGCTCCGACCACAGCCGCGATGAACCCTCCCGCTTCGCCTTCGGAATACCAGCCGATCATTCTCCCGAGGAAGCTTGCGAGCAATGCACCGCCAATGCCAAGTAAGGTTGTAATGATGAAGCCCCCGGGGTCTTTTCCTGGCATGAGCAATTTTGCCACAGCTCCAGCGACGAAGCCAATAACAATCGTCCAGATAATTCCCATGATATACTCCTTATGAATGTGGTGATGGTGTGGTGTGTCTCCCGAACACAAGCTTGCGGGAAAGTCGATACGCTATGAAAAGCACTGCGATCACTAGTGTCACCGCAACGATCGGAACGAGGATCGCAAGCAATGAGAGAAACAGCGCGCCGAATAGCTCCACCGTAGAGACGAGAAAATTGCCGAGACCGCCGGTAATTGCCGATGATTTCAACCGGAGTAACGCTGTCGATCCCTGCACCAATCCCGCGACTCCGCCACCGGCAATCAAGGCGAGGGACCATCGAAGTAGCGGATCGAGATCTGTAAGAATTGACGCGGAGGCAATAACACCGGCCAGAACTGCGAGTGGAGTGGCGATTGTATCAAGAACATTATCCACCAGCGGGATGTAGTAGGCCGCTATCTCGATTACCATTGCGGTCCCGAAGGCGATGAGTGCGGGGAAGGAGCCGATCCACAGGAATTCGGTTGTGAGTGAAACACCACCTGAAAGCGCCGCAACGCTTAAGACGAGCAACGGCAGGAATACGCGAAATCCGCACGCAGCACTCAACCCGATTCCGAGAAGAACTCCAATTGTAGAATCCATCAGATGCAGATTACTTTCTATAATACTTCAACGCCTCGGGCAAGTGTTTCTTGATATTATTAATACGTGTCTCGTCGGACGGATGCGTGCTCATGAACTCGGGGGGTGCTTGTCCACCTTTTTGAGCCGACATGCGCTGCCAGAATGAGACGGCTTCATTCGGATCGTACCCCGCCATTGCCATAAACACCAGTCCCAACTCATCCGCTTCGCTCTCCTGCAAACGGCTGAACGGCAACAACGCGCCGTACTGTGCACCGACATTGAATGCTGTTGACCAGAGTGCACGTGTTTGTTCGGGCTTATTCTGGAGCGCTACGTCCAGCGCAACGCCGCCCAGCTGTGCTAGCAGTCCCTGACTCATGCGTTCACCTCCGTGCTCGGCGACGGCATGTGCTACTTCATGTCCCATAACAACTGCGAGCCCAGCTTCGCTTTGTGTGACAGGCAGGATTCCGGTATAGACAACGATCTTGCCTCCGGGCATACACCACGCATTCACATCGGGACTTTCAACCAGGTTGACTTCCCACTGGTAGCCCTTCAGGTGTTCCGACAGTCCTTTTTCAGAGAAGTATCTCTCGACAGCTTTCTGAATGTTAAGGCCCGTTCGTTTCACCATCGCGGTTTTCTCAGCGTCTGTGGTCAGCTTGTTTTCCTTGAGAAAATCGCCGTACTGTTGGTAGCTCATCGAAAGCATGGTGGATGCAGGGATGAGACTGAGTTGCTTGCGACCGGTGATCGGTACGGTGCTGCAGGCAAGAAGAGAAATGGAAAGAACAAGTGACCAGAATAACGGGCGCTTCATGGTGTCCTCCTGAAATCAAAGGGCTGGAGAGTGATAGTGTTGAATTACCCAAATATAGAAAATCCGCCTCCAAGCAACAACAACGGGCGGAGATTGTGGATCGAGATCAATGTTGTTTCTTGCGTTTGGTAAACAGTAACCCCGACCAGGTTGCATCGATCGCACAAATCTTGAAATCGACGAGTCCATGTGCCAGCCCGGCCTCGCGCACAAGTTGTTCAGACATGTCCGTCACAACGCCCGAAGTCTTCTTCGGCCAGGCGATCCAGAGGTGCCCATCGTATATCGATTTCGGCATCCCCGGGATTCGTCGTTCCAATTCCTTCCGTGAGGTAACAAACCAGATTGTAAGATCGCGGTTGCTTCGATTCTCTTTCACAAGGTGTACTCCCGCCGGGAGATCTCTGAGTGTGGCAGCGAAGTGTTCAGGCGAGTTGATGAGAACGATGGTGTATCCTTCCTTGATACCAAGCTTCTTTGGTAATGGTGTTCCTGAGTATCCGGCCAGACGGGATTGTGGTATGATCGGTGTTGCGGGCTGACGTGCCATGGCACGTTTGAGTGCGGAGCGCATGCGGTTCCATGTCGTGTATGTTGCATCTGGAAGGAGGGCTCTTGTGCGGGCGATCTTTTCCTCCTCACCTTCAGCAAAGACTATCGGGATGAAACGTGTGGCTTTCGTCTCGCGCAGTACCAATGCAACATCGCGACCTTGAGAGGGGAGTCGAGAAAGATCGATGATAAAGATATCGGGTGGATCCTTCTTCATGCGGCGAAGTAACGAAGGCGTCATCGGAAGCTCGTGCTTGACTGTGTGTCCAGCGTTCCGCAGCAGGGTAATGCGTGATCCTGCTTCATCATTATTCCAATGGACAAGATGGATGTTCATCGTGGGATGTTTTTGTTTTCCATTGATAGGGTGACCACTATCGTTTTCCGACCAATTTCAACATGCGATCGGTTAGGAATGAAATCCCTCCTCCGGAAAACCAGGATCGGACAATGCTTCTCCGAATTGTTTCCCGGACCAAATCATCCCGTCCGATGAGACTGGCTTCGAGTATGTTCTTCAGGGTTTCTGATTTGACAAGGTAGCGAGCGAGAGTATGTCCTGAGAACGGATATCCGGCAAGAGTGACACCCGGAAGCCCCTCCATGTGTAACGCATGAATCTTATCGAGACGATTTCGGGTAGGGTAGTAGAGATAGATCTTGGTCCGGGGTTTTTCTTTCAAGTGCAACTCCCGCAAATCCAGGGTCGGATTTCCCTTTCCGGCAAGTCGGAAGAGCATCTCAAGATTCCGGGCATTGACGACATCCGATCCGTCAACGAAGCGCGTTCGCGGAGCGATGGCATGGACCTCATGAGCGTTTGTGAGAATGCCGAAGAGAATAGCCGCGTATCCTCCCACGGAATTCCCCAGCATAATTACGCGTTTGATCTTTTCGCGAATGCAAAGACGCTTGATGTATTCCGCGATCTCCGCTGTGGTATTGCCAACCCCCGGGAGTCCACCTTGGTAGAGTTGTACCTGTGGATCGCGGAAAAACGCTCTCTTTGCAGGCAAGACAGAAAGCAGGCGTACAAAAGCGAATGCCGCCCTGCCATCCTCCCCCGGTATTGCTGCGAAGGAAACAACAAGCGCATCACTGTCAATCGCACAATCCAGACGGATGGCACTGTTCTCATCCCCGGCCGTTACCAATTCGAAGTTGGAAATTTCACCCAAGAGTTTTCCCCCAATTCGTATCGATGCAGTATTGAAAAATCCTGTCTGCGTAATCCCGGAAGAACGGAAATGTAAGACCGCAGTCGGCCAACAATGCATCAGTATTTTTAGAGTCGAACAGGCGATCGATGCTGACATACGGAAGGAGAGTGTCGAGTTGTGACATCAGCGCCTCTTCGCGGCCGCGCATAGCGGCACGGCGTCGTTCAAACTCCTCCCGGGAAATGAATTCCATGGTTCTGGGCTTTCGCAGCGGAGCATGTTTGTCAAAGTACTCGAGCGCGTTCAGAACCACTTCACCAAGATGCGCCGCCCGTTGTGGTCCAGCCGTAATATGAAACACCTTGCCGATGGATTCCGTCCGTTTCATGATGGCCACCATGGCATCGTCTACCCAATCAATAGGGACAAGATCAAGTGTAGTTTCCGGCGTGCCGGGAACATACGTCAGCATTCCTTTGTACAGAAGCCGCAGCGGAATATAAATCACATTGAATGTGCTGGTTTTGCCAGAGCGTGAATCACCGATGATAATACTCGGACGGAACACCACCGCGGGAATTTCATGCATGTGGTCCCGCACAATACGCTCGGATTCGTTTTTGGATTGTTCGTATGTGTTGAAAAATGTCTGCCCCATCTCCAGTTCATGTTCGTAGATGTGTCCGGCCCGTTGGCCGGAGACTGACGACGAGCCGATATAGACAAAGCGATCCAGATGTACACACCTGCGCGCAAGTTCCAGTAGTCGCAATGTGCCGCCGCAGTTGATGGCCCGCGCCTCGTCAATCGGGTGATCAAACCGGATTGTTGCCGCACCATGAATAACATGCGTCGTCTCATTGACGAGGCGGTCACGTTGTGCCGTTGTAAGTCCGCAACGCTCGAGTGACACGTCTCCGAGCATTGCATCCATACGGAGTGCGGCATCAGTGATTCCCTCCCCGACGGCAATGCGTTGCGCGATTGTTGCGACGCGGTCACACGCCTCCTCTTCGCTTGTCCCCCGAACGAGAAGCGTGATTGTGGATCCGGGATACTCCCGAAGCAAGCGTGGCAACATGTTCGATCCGACGAGGCCCGTGCCTCCTGTAATAAAGAAGTGTGTATGCATGAAGAACAAAATAAGAAAGCAACCACCAATCAGCAACTGGGCAGCGGGGGGGAGCTATAGAGCACTGAATGCATATTGCTCCTTGCCCACCGCTTTAGTATATTTGACCGTTGTCTCACTGAACTCTTTCACCCACAACTTCCTTCTTGCCATTCGTTCCTTCATATCTTGCGTTGTACGAATCCGGTGAGCTGCACAAGCGCGTTGTAGCGTTGGAAGCCATGCTTCAGTCTTGCGTGATCTGTCCGCACGATTGCGGCAATAACCGTATCAAGGACGAGATTGCGCGCTGCTATTCCGGGTACGTTCCCGTGGTTTCGTCGTACACACCGCATTTCGGTGAAGAGCCGGCGTTGGTGGGAACACACGGCGTCGGGAACATTTTCTTCGGCAACTGCAATCTCCGGTGTGTATACTGCCAGAATTATCTCATCAGTCAGAACTGGCGGGAAGAACGGAAGAACGAGGTGAGCTTCGAGCGTCTTGCCGAAATGATGATCGAGTTGCAAAGCAAAGGCTGTCATGAGATCGGGTTTGTTTCGCCAACCCATTTCGTCCCACAGATCGTCCGGTCGGTGGAGATAGCTGCCGGCATGGGACTTCACATTCCTCTTATCTATAATACCAATGCGTACGACTCGGTTGAGGTGCTGCGTCTGCTCGATGGTATCATTGATATTTATCTTCCTGACTTGAAGTATATGGAAGAAGACATGGGATACGAATACTCAAAAATCAGAGAGTATCCGAAGCATGCAAAAGCCGCCATCCAGGAAATGCATAGGCAGGTCGGGAGTGAATTGCTGATGGGAGAGGATGGTCTGGTGAAACGCGGACTCATCATCCGTCATCTTGTTCTCCCCAATGATATTGCAAGCAGCAAGGATGCGCTGACATGGGTGGACAGTGCACTCGGCAAGAACACCACGATGAGCATTATGGCCCAGTATTTCCCGACGCACAAGGCGCTGGAAATGCCTTTGGTCGACAGGAAAATACGGCAAGGCGAGTATGACCGCGTGCTTGCGGCGCTTGATGCACGTGGATTGGAAAACGGCTGGGCGCAGGAGTTCGAAGCATCGGAATACTACAAACCGGAGTTTGAGGACAGGGACCGACCGTTCAAAGGCGGTTCCGACAATTTTGATTAGCCGGGAGGCGGAGTGACTTCACAAGAACGAAACGAAAAGATTGCAAAGATTCGATCTCTTCCATCGTTGGTCCGAGACGCAATAGGCGGACTGGATGATGGCCAACTCGATACACCGTACCGCGACGGTGGTTGGACGGTTCGTCAAGTGGTACATCATCTTGCCGATTCCCATATGAATGCATTCGTGCGAACGAAACTCATTCTTACAGAAGATCGTCCGCCACTCAAAGGGTACAATCAGGATGAATGGGCGCGGTTGATGGACACGCGTACTCTTCCGGTTGCCAGTTCATTGAGTATTCTCTCGGGACTCCATGAGCGTTGGGTGGCATTGTTTGAATCTGTGAGTGAAGCTCAATGGAGTCGTACAGGACAGCATTCCGAAAGTGGTGAGGTGACATTGGAGAGTTTGCTGAATACTTACTCACGCCACGGTGAGAAGCACGTTGGCCAGATTACGGGACTTCGGACGGCACGAAAATGGTAGAACAACACAGAATGAGAAGTCGGGTACTCCTTCCTTTCTTACTGATCTCAATAGCATTTCCTGTGTTCGGTCAGTCCACCGAGCCACAACGTTCCCCCGCGCAGAAGCCGCTCAAACACTCAATCAGCATTACGCTTGGTCTCACATATCCCCAGTCCCGGAGCGGCTTGACTGCATTTTGGAATCAAGGTCCAAGCGAGGCGATGGCATTCTTTGTCAATGTGAGTCGGTCTGTTGGACTCGGTGTGGGATTTGAGATCGCGCTACTGGAGTTTGACGAACCTGCATTCCGGGAGACTTTTCCGGCTGTCGAAATACAGCGGAGGGATATTGTCATCAGTCATGTGTATGTCGGGGCAAAGGTAAATATCATGCCCACAATGAGAACAACACCGTATCTTCAGGCAACATTGGGGGTATCGCGCATGACAGAAGCCCTGTACCGTAAAGTCATTGATGGCGTGCGTGTCACCTACTATTATGTCGGCGGTTCCACCCGACTGACCGGCGGTCTCGCCGCAGGCGTCAACATATATCTCAACCGCGCCCTTGCACTGGAATTCGAGGGACGGGCCATTTACGCGCACAACGATCCTGATTTCGGAATTGCTGCAAGCGCTCGCGCCGGGTTCCGGTTCAACTTCTAATTCCATCCATTCACCTTTTGCCCGGTACATTGTATGGTCAACTCGGACATTCTCACCATCTTTAGGGAAGCCGGCGCTCTTCTCGAAGGACATTTTCAATTGACGTCCGGCCTGCACAGTCCTCACTATTTCCAATGTGCGAAGGTGCTGCAATATCCGAAATACACAGAACTACTTTGTGGCGAGATCGCAAAGCGGTTCAAGGAAGCGCGGATTGATGTTGTTGTTGCTCCGGCGCTGGGAGGCATCGTTGTTGGACAGGAAGTCGGCCGTCAACTCGGCGTGCGAACGATGTTCACGGAGCGCAAGGATGGACAAATGCAATTGCGGCGTGGCTTCGAGATCGGACGTGACGAGCGTGTGTTGGTGTGTGAAGATGTGGTCACCACGGGCGGCTCTGTGTTTGAAGTGATGTCGATCGTAAAGGAGCTAGGAGGAAGAGTTGTTGGAGTTGGTTTTGTTGTTGACAGGAGTGATGGCAAAGTCCGGTTTGAGGTTGAGGATGGGGGAGTGCAGGTTGGCCTTCTCCGAATGAATGTTGTGGCGTACCAGCCGACGGAGTGTCCGTTGTGTGCAACGGGAGTTCCTGTGACCAAACCGGGCAGCAGAGGAAATAGATAGCGGAGACAATGACATGCAGTGGTTGAAGAATATACTCGGAAGCGACTTGCTCTACCACACGGTGATTGCCGTTGCCATCGTGGTGGTGTTTGCCTTGCTTTCCCGTGTTGTGAGAGCGGCGCTGAAGTTTGTTGCAGACCGTATTTTCTCTCGTACGAAAACTGTTTTGGACGATCGCATCGTTGCAGTATTACTGCGGCATGTACGCCCGTTACTGATTGTGACGAGTCTCCATATTGCTCTCCGCGAAGTCCGCAAAGGGACCGGTCCTACCGAAGACACCATTCTTCAAATTCTCGAATATGCCGATGCAATTCTGTACATCGTCGCGGTCATCCTTGTTCTCAAAATCGTGTTTTGTATTATCCGTGAGATTATCGATTGGTATCTTGACAGGATCTCATCGGAAGGTTCATCCAACCTGAAGATGTCGCTGGGCCCACTCACCGGCAAAGTGGCCAATATTCTGGTGGGAATGATTGCCGTCATTGTCATCCTTGACCATTTTGGCGTCAACATCGGAAGTCTGCTTGTTTCTCTTGGCGTCGGCTCGCTCGCCGTTGCACTTGCGGCCCAGGATACGCTTGCCAACATGATTGCCGGATTTGTGATCATGGTTGACCGTCCGTTCCGTGTCGGTGATCGCATTGAGTTACCTTCGGGACAGGTCGGCGACGTCATGGAGATCGGCTTGCGGTCAACCAAGGTCCTCAACTTCGATAACAATCTCATCATTACGCCCAACGCGGAAATCGTCAAAGGAAGAATCATCAATTACTCCTTTCCCTTCAACCAGATGCGCGCGCAGGTGAAGGTGGGAGTAGCCTACGGCACCGACCCGGAAAAAGTACGTGCCATTTTGCTGGCGTTAGCCCGGAGCCATCCCGAGGTTGTCCCCGATCCCGCGCCGGAGGTGCACTTTACGGCAATGAATGATTCGTCGATCGAGTTTACGCTGATTGCGCGTGCATCCGATTTCAAAGACCGCTGGGCGGTGGAGAATACAATCCGCGAGCAGGCATACAAGAAGTTTGCGGAAGAGGGCATAGAGATTCCATTGCCGCAGCGCGTCGTCCACATGAAGAGCACAACATAATGGAGCTGAAGCAACTCAAGCGTGAAGTTGTCTACCGCGGCCGCGTATTCGATCTGATTGTCGACCAGGTACAATATCCGTCCGGCAACACCTCAGTCCGCGAAATTGCCCATCATCCCGGCGGAGCGGTTGCTGTTCCTTTGCTGGCCGATGGACGCGTGATTCTCGTGAAGCAACTCCGTTATCCGTTCGGCAAACACCTGCTTGAATTGCCGGCGGGCAAGCTCGATCCCGGAGAAGACCCGCGTGTTGCAGCCGAACGCGAACTGAAAGAAGAAACAGGCTGGTCTGCCCGTACATGGGAGAAACTCACATCCATCTATACTACGCCCGGCTTTTGCGACGAGGAACTCCACATCTATCTTGCCACCGACCTTGTGGAATCACCTGATGGCCACGGGCGCGAAGAAGGCGAGTTTACCATGACGGTTCACACCATCCCTCTTCAGGAAGCAGTTGCATTGATTGAATCCGGGGAGATCAAGGACAGCAAAACGATCGCTGGTTTATTATTGACGGAACGGCAACTGCGGAGGAAGCAATGAGCGACGCATCAGCGGAACGGATGTTCCAACTCGATCTCAAGGCCTGTATCGCACGCGATTGCGGCGGTGAGCTTGCAGAGATCTCGTACTACGAGCGCAACAACTGGCTGACAGTGGAACTCGAATGCAACAAGTGCAAGCGCCGGTTTGTTGTCAAAGTAGAATGCTGAGACAATTATCAATCAACAATCAGCAATGAGCAATTCTAGAACTCCCAATCTCAAATCCCCCAATCCCCCAATCCCAAGAGCCTAAACCGAGCCTATGAACCCTGTTGAAGTGATACGAAAGAAACGGAACGGCGGAATCCTCTCCAAAGAGGAACTGCAATCGTTCATCGTCGGATACGTCAAAGGAGAAGTTGCGGATTACCAGATGTCGGCATTTCTCATGGCGGCGTACTTTAAGGGAATGACCGACGAAGAGACTGCGACACTTACCGAAGTGATGTTGCACTCCGGCAAAGTGGTGGACCTGTCGCATGTTCCCGGCATCAAGGTGGACAAGCATTCCACCGGTGGCGTGGGCGACAAGGTGTCGCTGATCCTTGCACCGATGGTCGCGGCGTGTGGTGTTCCCGTACCGATGATCTCCGGCCGTGGACTCGGCCACACAGGCGGAACACTGGACAAACTCGAGGCCATACCGGGATTCAGCACAACCCTCTCCATTGATGAATACAAGAAAGTAATTGCCGATATCGGGTTGGTGTTGATTGGTCAAACGAAGGACATCGCGCCCGCCGACAAGAAAATGTACGCGCTGCGCGACGTGACCGCGACAGTGGAATCCATTCCGCTGATTGCCGGAAGCATCATGAGCAAGAAACTGGCCGAGGGTATTGATGCACTGGTGCTCGATGTGAAGACCGGCAACGGCGCGTTTATGAAATCGTATGACGATTCCATCGCGCTGGCGAAAGCTCTTGTGGGCATCGGGACGACGATGGGGAAACGCACAATGGGCTTTATCACCGATATGAGCCAGCCGCTCGGCCATGCAGTAGGCAATTGGTGCGAGGTGGTGGAGTCTGTGGAATGCTTGCGCGGGAAGAACGTGGCCGACCTGATGGAAGTGACGTACGTATTGGGCGGAGCGATGGTCTATCTCGGCGGCAAAGCCGCCTCCATGGAAGAGGGGATGAAACTCTGTCGCTCTGCCATCTGGTCCGGCAAGGCCTACGAGAAGTTCGTTGAGATTGTACAGCGACAGGGAGGCGATGTCTCGTATCTTGCGCAACCGGAAGAGTATGCGAAGTCCGCGGTGACGCTAGAAGTAAAGAGCACGGCGGCGGGCTACGTTGCCGGATTCGAAACCATGCGCATCGGGCTGTTGGCCATTGAGTTGGGGGCGGGCAGACAACGCGTTGACGACGTGATTGACCCCAAAGCAGGAATGATCTTCTCCAAAAAGCTTGGCGACCGCGTGGAGAAGGGTGGAACGCTTGCCATTATTCACACAGACAAGAAGGAAGCTGCCGAACGGGGAATGCTCGAGCTTGTTTCATCTATTCACATCAGTTCAGACAAGCCCGAACGCATCCCGCTGATCCATGCTGTTATTGATGCAACGGGAGTTCAACCATGGAAGACGCCGGAACAGTGGTAGTCTTCCTGCTCTGAAGCCAGTGGTGGCAATCAGAAAACAACACCCCCACCACCATAAGGAAAAATAATGATTCTCTCGAAGAGACTGTTCAAGGTTCTTCTTGTTATTGCATCTTTACATCTGGCCCCACTAGTGGTGATTCCGCTGTTAAAACTTCTAGAGGCAAATGCTCTGACAGATCCTATAGTGCGCCGGACATATCAAGATTGGTCAGTGTATTATTGGTTCAAGCTTGGCCCTTATGTGTCCTGGTTTTTGGGAGTTCTCATTATCTATGTTTCCATGATGGAGAGAAAAGGAACGCAGATTAGATGGGTGCTCGCGATAGTTCTTTCATTGGTTCCATGCGTATTCCTTTTTCTAAATGATCAAGACTTCGGTGCTTTCAAGAATGGATACGCTACTTGGGCAATGCTCTTTGTAACCGTTGTTGTCGAAGGAATTTTGATTTATTATCGAACCGATCAGGGCAGAATCTAGACAAGAGTTGAAAATGACATTGGACACGGGAAAGAAAACAACCGCTCCTGCACCGTTAACAAATTAGGGCAATTGCTAAACGACTGCTGCAATAAAACAAAGGGCAAATATGATCGAAGAACAAAAATCATCACCCAAATGGATACTCATAGTATCAGGCCTTTTTGCATTACTTGAACTTGGGGTAAGTGTAGCGTTATGTTGTTCACCGGAATCGGTTTTGGAGATGGTTGATCTTAACGCAAAAGGCGTTGACTACGTAATTTATATGTGGGCTGCCCGACAATTTGCCCTTGGTGTAATCTTTGGTTTTGCGACGCTCAAGAAATCAATTCCCATGCTGACAATTGCATATATTTTCTTTCTGGTGATGTTTGTGGGCGACTTCCTCATTGGCATCTCACAACAGGACAATTCACTTATCATTACCGCCGTGGTAATGTGTATTATTTCTTCGGCAATGATATTTGCCATCAACAAGAAAAAATAATATTTAAGTACGGAGACCAGCATGAAAGCACAAGGTAAAACGGTTAAGGAGATTTTATCAAACCTGCCCGATGACAGGCGTAAACCCTTTAACAAGCTGCACAATGTAATTGTAAAAACCTGCCCAAAGGATTTGAACCCGGCATTAGTTACGGCGGCCTGGGCTATG